>JBBJNR010000126.1:0-4207 GCA_037719315.1 Daejeonella sp. | reverse complement strand
CGATATCACTTGAATTTACCAGCTGGATACTTGGAATCTCTACGTTATCGAGCAGTATCAATGGGGATGAACCTCCTGCAATTGATCCTATCTGGCCCCTGATTTTGATGATTGGATCAGATCCAACCTCGCCGCTTGGAAGCCTCACACTTACACCTGCAACAGCACCCTGCAAGGCCCTGCCGGCATCAGCAACTGGTCTGCCTAAGAGTGTTTTTTTGACATCGACAGTTGAAACAGCACCGGTGAGGTTGCCCTTGCGCTGAGTTCCATAACCTACAACAACGACCTCATCAATACTCTGCATGTCTGAGCTCAACACTACATTGATCGTATTTGAAGTCTCGACAGTCTTTTCCTGTGTAGTAGTGCCAATAAAGCTGAATTGTAAAACAGCCCCCTGGTTTGCCCTGATAGAATAATTTCCATCAGCCCCGGTTGTTACTCCGGTGTTTGTTCCCTTAACCTTTACAGATACTCCGGGAAGCGGGCCGGCATTGTCGCTGACACGGCCTGTAACAGTTTTTTCCTGTGCTACAGCAGTGACGACAAACAAGAATACGCCCAATAACATTAGTAATGCTTTTTTCATACGCTATTAAATTGTTTTAAATTAGTTCCTTAGCTTAACCATCTTTGGTTTCCTTACAGACGACTCCAGTCTATAAAGTTTGCAATAATTGCACATATACGCAAGTAAAACGTCGAATAAATCGAGCTATGTGTGTAATATTTTTCATACATGTATTTATTCGATAGATGTATATAATACACTATGACGTCTAAAAATTTGAATATTACTGCATTTAACCACTATATTCCGATAGATTATACAATTCATTTGGAAATTAAATATACCTGCTTAGTGTATTATTTCATAAATTCAAACCCGGCATAAAATTGCAGATCCTCCTTGATGCAGTGAAAATTTTTAATATTCCGCAGATAAAAAATGATAATTAGAATGAATTTCTTTTGAAAATTTCACATTCCCGAAAAAAACCGCAACTTTATGATCCTAGATTACATTTACAAATGAAGATAATCACCACCGGAATGTTAAAAAAAGAGCGCCATGCCTTTATAATACGACAGATTAATTTGCATAACAAGGTCTTATCATCAGACCTTGGCCTGCAGCTTCAGGTTTCTGAAGATACTGTGAGAAGAGATTTAAATGAATTGTCCGAGATTGGGAAGATCATCAAAGTTCATGGGGGCGCGCTCTCAAAATCTTTTCACTTTCCTTATGAGCAAAAGGACGTTTATGCTCAGGATTCGAAAAAGGAGGTCGCCCGAAAAGCAATAAACCTGATTTCAGAGGGAATGACTGTGCTAACCGGCGGAGGTACGACCATGCTCGAAATGGCTAGGTTAGTTCCCGATGATCTGGAAGCAACCTTTTTCACTATCAGTCCTGTAGTTGCCCTGGAACTTTCCGAAAAAAAGATGCTGACGGTGATCCTGATTGGCGGCACCCTCAACAAGAACGCCCAGGTCAATATGGGGTCGAAAACAATTGGAGACCTCTCCGAAATTGGGGTGGATCTTTGCTTTCTGGGAACCAATGGAATAGACCTGAAAGAAGGAATAACAGATTCGGAGTGGGAAGTGTTGCAGGTTAAAAAAGCTATGATTAGCGCTTCAGCCAGAGTAGCTGTTATGTGTATAGGGGAGAAACTTAATTCTGTTAAAAAAATGAAGGTGTGTTCTCTGAATACAATAGATTACCTGATCACTGATTTGGCTCCCACGGATTCAAGACTAAAATTGTATGAAGGACACACGAAAATAATCTGATACAAACCTATTGGGCAGAAAGTAATATGCTGAGGTTCCAGCCTGCCTGCGGTAGGCAGGCTTTCGCTGACAACGAGCGTGTGGGGAATTGGGAGATTTCGGCCTCTGCCGGAATTTTATAGCTTTAGGGAGATAAGTAGGCAATATTAAAAAAAAATAGCGATTTTTCCTGGTGGACACGACATTATGCGGAATTGCTACGTTTCATTTTAACCATATGACTATGACAAATAAAAACCTCTACCAAATTGTAATTCTTCTTTTATTTCCCCTGACTGCATGTACGCAAACCATTGATAATGCCGAATTAAAAAAAATGTACGATGATGACCAAGGTTCAAGAATGGTGTCAAACATAGATTGGGCTCAATTAACTAAAAATGACAACATCAGAGAAACCCGGGTATATGAACTTATAAAAGAGGGTAAGATAGTAACTGGTAAAGATTATTATCATTCTGCAATGATATTCCAACATGGAAAGGACTCGGTTGCTTACGGAATGGCAGTTAAACAGATGAAAAAAGCCATTGAGCTTGATCCGACAATAAATAAATGGTTGCTGGCAGCTGCAATCGACAGAGATTTAATGAGCAGGTATAAACCTCAAATTTATGGCACTCAATACGTTAAAAAGGGGCAAGATGGTAAATGGGAGAGATACAAAATAGATACCACTCAAGTAACGGCAGAAGAAAGAAAGCATTATAAAGTGGAATCACTTGCTGAACAGGTTATCAAAGAACGAAATTTGAACCTACTAACTCTCTCAGACGCTTATACGAAAACAAATTCGCTGGGCGATATAATTAAACTGATCAAAACCGAAAGGAAGAAAGGCGACCAGTCTTTGTATAACACAAGTGAAGCGGAAATAAATAGCTTTGGATACATGTTATTGAGATCAAAAAAACTAAACGATGCTTTGACAATCTTTTCCTTAAATACCCAATTTTATCCCACGAGCTTCAATACGTTTGATAGTTTGGGAGAATGTTTATTATTACTTAACCAAAAAGAAAGTGGACTCAAAGCGTATCGAAAGTCCTTAGAATTAAACCCACAAAACGATAATGCTAAGAAAATATTAAGCGGACAAAAATAACTTAAGTCCTAAAATCAGTTTTTTACAATCTCATCGAAAACAACGTTATTTACAACCAGAAAACTGCAATTATATTCCCTTAGAGAGTCCTCAGAATACGGTACTTTCTACCTTAAAAAGTAATTCTATGCAGTGTCCATCTTTGTGCTCGAAACTACAAAGTATCAATATATCGGATAAACAGTGACATTAGTGTAGCCTTCAAAAGCGTCGCCATAAACGTTTCCTGTTACTGCTACATACCCAAACGCATTTGATTCTAAAGTTCCAACAAACAATAAGTCACTGGATTTTTGAAATCTTTTTAGAGGTATTGAAAAAATTGAAAACTCAACGACTTTTCTGGTAGTTGGCTTATAAATAATGACCCATTTGATTCCAATATCGACAGGTTAGAATTTAACATCGATGAAGCAGGAGAAGGCTTTTTGATGAACATGAAAAAGCATCAGCTTGCAGTGAGAAAAGAATGGGGCGACAGAGTTGACGGCGTAGATTGGAATACAATATATAAAAAGCTACAGTTAAAGAGGATAGCGACCTCCAAGATTTGCTGTTTCTCATTAGTAAATAATCATCCTCTTTTATGGGCACATTATGCCGACAAGCACCGTGGAGTATGTTTAGTGTTTAATAATACCATAAGGCCTAGATTGAAGAACAACTTCGAAGAGTTTTTGAAAATTGATGGTCGTGTTATGTACCAATCGTTTACTAAGCTCAATTACTGTACAGATATAATCGAGGGCCTTATTCATCTGTTTGCTGTAAAAGGCAAAGACTGGAAATATGAGAAAGAACATAGGTATATTTTATATGACTGTAATACAGACTATTTTGACTTCGCACCTGGGTTTTTAACAGGGGTAATTTTTGGAATGAAGGTAAGAAATAAGGAAATCCATTCATTTCAAAAGGAAGTTAAACAGCTCGGACTTAATCTAACGTTCGAAAAGGCCTTTAAAGAGAATGAGTCCCTTTCTATAAAAAATTTCTCGAAACCTGACCCAGAACTTGTGGATCAAAAGAGAGTAAATGTTTCTATTGTTAGCCAAGACTTAGTTCTTCAGAAACAAATTAAGGCCATTTTTGATGAAATGAGTCGTAAAGGGTGATATCCGACCAGATATACTTATAATAAAAACTTTTAGCAGAGTCTTCATACTTACCGCCTTTGCCGCGCTGCGCTCGCAATGACACTCTTGGTGGAAGTCTTGCTACCTGATACTAGATACTTGATACTTAAAAAATACTTTTAGCAGAGTCTCCATACTTACCGCCTATTTCGCGTTCGGTGGACAA
>JBBJNR010000069.1:0-16586 GCA_037719315.1 Daejeonella sp. | reverse complement strand
TCACGCACAGTGCTGTGAGAGGCTTGGGCTGAAATGCCCTTGCCTACTCGACTAAGAAATCAATATCAATGAGCTTAATACAAACGTCAATGATAGCGTACCAATGATTCGTATGTACACAACATTTTTACAATAAATCAGTTATTAAGAATTACATACGAATTAAAAACTATGAACATGAAGAAAATTATCTTAATCAGTTGCTTGCTTCTTACAGTCAGCTTTGCAGCTGTAGCACAGTTACCTTCCTTTACATTCGGGATTAAGGGCGGTGTAAATTATTCCAAGTTAAAAACCAAAGATGATCTTACGGACGAAAATAGCATCGCTGGTTACCAGGTAGGTATATTTACCCGTCTGGGAGGGCTTGGCCTGTACCTTCAGCCGGAATTATACCTTGGCAGTAAGGGAAATGATTTTGTAAAGGTCAATACGGGCAGTAATACAGTCGCCGCAAGCGGGAAAGTAAGATTCACAACGCTGGATATTCCGGTATTACTTGGAACGAAGATCGGTCCCAGCAAGCTGAATTTACGTTTCATGGCAGGCCCGGTTATTTCCTTTGTTGTCAATGAGAAAACAACGTTCGATTCGGCCTACGAGAATTTACAGGACTTTGACAACTATAAAAATCAAAACTGGGCATTTCAGGCCGGTACGGGTGTTGACCTGGGAAATCTTACCGTCGACTTGCGCTACGAAGCTGGTCTGAGCAATATCAGTAAGAGTAATGAGTATAATCAGAAACAAAACCTGTTTCATCTGAGTTTGGGGCTTAAGTTGTTATAAGCTTTGTCAATACAAATCCCTTGCATGGTGCAAGGGATTTTTTATTGCAAATTACCGCATTCTAACTTTAATTTTATTTGAACGCGGACTCTCGTTTTTTATGCGATCTATCGCTGTAACCACGTAAGTGTATTTTTTTCCCGATTCTGCTGTTTCATCAATAAATGTGGTGTTCGAATTAAAGTTAATTTTCAGAATATTTTCAGGATCATTCAGATCAATCTTCGAACCTTTGTTAAATCTGTAGATGATATAGCCGTAAGCAACATCACCATCGGAAGCTGTAACAGGTGAATTCCAGTTTAATATACTCTGACCAGTTCCGCTAACCCTATGCAGATCTTTAGGACCGTGCGGAGGCACACTATCCAACCAATTCATAACAGGCACAAGTGCAGGACGTGAATAAAAGTCGTTACGTAATGAATCCCTGAAGCCACCCATGTTACCCGTTACCGATTTAGAGCTAAAGTAAATGCTGCCATGCACATTTGGATTTTTTCGCTGATAACGAACCTGGTTGGGTAACTGGCTCCTGTCCTTCCAGCCTTCTGAAGTCCTTTCGGCTAAGAATGGAGCCTCCCCAATATATACATGTTTTCCATATCCATTATCTGCCCACCAGTCCATCATCTTCTCAAAAGGAGCCACTTTGTAATAAAATGGGAAATAGATCTGCGGATTTACATAATCCAACCATCCCTCTTTTGTCCATTTCCGCGCGTCAGCATATAAAGAATGATACAAAGTTATATTTCCGCTGGTTTCAGAACCTTCCGGAACATCTGCTTTATTACGCCATATACCATAGGGACTAACTCCGAATTTTAGAAATTTCCTGGCAGCATGAACGCTGTCTGACATGGTTTTTATAAACTTATCTACATTGTCACGGCGCCAGTCATGAATACTTGTAAACTCTTTTCCATATTGAGCATAAGTAGCAGAATCTGGTAAACTCACCTTCTCCGGATAGGGGTAGAAATAATCATCGAAATGAATTCCATCTATATCATAGTTTCTCACCACATCCATCATAACCTGAACAATATAATTCCTTACTTCAGGCAAACCAGGATTAAAATAAGCCTGCTTTCCATAATTAAAAAACCACTCAGGGTGCTTATGTTTGATATGATTAACACTTGTATTTGAATCTATAAGATCATTCGTGGCCCGGTATGGATTTAGCCAGGCGTGAAGCTCCATGCCGCGCTTATGAGCCTCTGTGATCGCAAAATCTAAAGGATCCCATTGAGGATTGGGGACAACACCCTGTTTGCCGGTTAGAAATTGACTCCACAGTTCCCTGCCCCTACTGTAAAAAGCATCAGCAGACGGCCTTACCTGTAAATAAATTGCATTAATACCCGTTTTCTGATGACTATCAAAAATTTCAAGCAACTCCTTTTGCTGGGCTGTGGGATCCGTACTTCCTTTTGCCGGCCAGTCTATATTCCGAACGGTTGCGATCCAAACTCCGCGTAACTCACGTTTTGGTTGCGGATCAATTGTTTGTGCCTGAACGTTGAGACAAATACTTAAAATGAAAAATAATGCATTTGAAATTTTACCTAACATGGGATGGGTTTTAGTAAAATTAAAAACTGACGCTAACTGGAACACTTTCGTTTCCGGTCCTGTCTACGGCCGTAACCGCAATCCCGCTTAAGGCAACACTTTTTGTACTTGTATTCCCGGACACTTTTTCTGCAGCTGTGGGCATTACCAGTAAATTCCGTTGCAATTTGACGGAGCGGTCTGCAGCGTTCAGCAGGTAGTAATCCCATTTATCTCCATACTTATAATGAACAACCCATCGAAAGACATCCTTTTCATCAGGATGTGACCAGCTGATATTCAGGCTGTCCCCCTGAACAGATGTTTGTGCAACTGGCGGTACAGGCGCTTTATTATCCAGCCAGGGGCTGGCGGGAACAAGCGCAGGTTTTTTATAAGGGCCATTTAAAAGCGCTTTAGAAAGGCTGTCGTTCTTAACAAGCGCGGTAATACTCCAATGTACGGTGCCCATACTTTCAGGAAGCATTCCACGGGAGATCATGATCTGATTAATAGTTTCATCGTTGTTTTTCTCGCCACCACCCTTATACACGCTGATACCCGGCCAAAGATGCCTTTTCATCAGGTTTTCAGATGCCCACCAGCCCAGTAGAACGGGGAAGCTTTGCGGGATCCTGTTTACATCCCAATATAGCTGCGGGGTAAAGTAATCGATCCAACCCTTGTTTAACCAGAGCCGCGCATCCGCGTAAAGCTGGTCGTGCTGGTCGAATCCTTCTATTGATGCTGGATAACCCGGCCGCCAGATCCCAAAAGGGCTGAGACCAAATTTCACATAATTCTTTTCAGCTTTGATTTCCTTGTACAAACGCTGAATTAATGTATTGACACTTTCACGTCTCCAATCTCCCCGGGAAAGTTTACCGCCTTTAGCCTGGTAGCTTTTCCAACTTTCATCGTCGGGAAAATCTTCATTTAGATTATAGGATGGATAAGGATAAAAATAGTCGTCGAAATGTACGCCATCAATATTATACCTTTTTACGATATCCATAACAACTGACACGGTGTGGTCCTGTGTTTCCTTTTTAGCGGGATCCATCCACCAATAACCTTCCTTTAAGAATACCGACAGCTCAGGGTGGGTTTTCACAAAGGATTTTTCGCTTAAGGCGCCCCCCGATTTATGATGCGACCGGTATGGATTAAGCCATACGTGCAATTCCAACCCGCGCTGATGGGCCGCTTTCGTCCAGAATTCTAAGGGATCATAGTAAGGGTCAGGGGCCTTTCCGATCTCGCCCGTAAGGAAATAGGACCAGGGTTCGAGATCACTTTTATACAGGGCATCAGCCTGCGGCCTGACCTGGAAAATAACAGCGTTGAAATTATGTTTCTTTAAATAGTCAAGCAATACCAGCGCTTCCTGCTGTTGTTGCTGAGTACTTAGTCCGGGTTTACTAGGCCAGCTGCTGTTTCCGACAGTTGCCACCCAGGCAGCACGAAATTCCGCCGGTGCTTTTGGACCATTTTGTACGGTCGGGGCAGGTTTGACGGGTTTTACAGTAACACAGGCATTCAATAAAATGGCAATGCCCGTGATAATCGGGAGTACTTTTCTGATCATATTAGAGTACTTTTAACACTAGTTTTTTTCTGCCATCCATTCTGCAAGTGCACTTTTGATCGCTGTGCCGAGTTTTTTTTGATTTGCAGGGTTTTCGAGAAATTCTTTGCTTACACCATTATCGCCCACTTCAAGCAGCACTCTGTAGGGAGCTTTATTCACATTTTCATCAAGACTAAAGAAGGCGAGCTTACCGCTTGTCTTACATTTATAATCATTTCTACCGGTTGAACTGTCAAAAAGCACGCCCCGGTCTTCGAGCCCGGTCGCTGCACTAATCGCTTTCACCAGGCGGCTGGCCAGCGCGCGATTTTCAGTTTCATATTGATCTCCTTCATGTATAAAGCCCCATATCGCGTGGCGCTTGGTACCGCCGTTATTATGAACCGAAATAAATACTTCAGGCTTTTTTTGATTTGCTTTCTGTAGTTCCCAGGCGTATCCAGATAAAGTTCCGTTTATTACAGCAGAAGTCTGCTCCACGATCGTATTGCTGCCCACGTCGGCGTGGTGAAGATCTTTTTTCCCCAGGCTCCATACTTTATATTCCTTCATACGTGGCTCCGCGTCCATAGCGGCTTCCACGATACCGTTACAGACTGCCGCTTCGCTAAAATTGACACCGGTATTGGTTTGATGGGATGGTTGCCATACAATAACCGGACGTTGTTTAATTAGAACTGGTATCGATACAACGGAATCTGATATCCCCGTATTTAAGGGCTGGTCGTTATTTGTACTAATGAAAGAGGTACACAGATAAAATAGAGGCAGAGATAGTATAAGGTTTTTTTTCATTTTATAGACAGATTAATTATAGGCTCGACCTAGTGTATCATTTGCTGCTTTTAACAAGGAATTAATCCCGTTTGTATCAAAATAAAACTCCCAGAACATTATCCCATTGCCGCGTTGCCTCGCCAGAATTGCCTTTTCTTTTACAGTTTTAGTCCCATTATAATAATACATCGAACCATTATATACTGCTGAGTCTAGATGGGATTTACCGCCTGCAGCTATAAGCGTTCTATAGCCCGCAGACAAGTTGGTGTTATTCCTGCCATATGAAGGTATACCCATGATCGCTTTTTCTTTAGCCAGCCCTTTAGTATTCAGCCATATGTCGAAGCTTGCTACCGACATATTATAGGAAGCATGCTGTTTGGGGGCTGCTTTATCCCATCCAGCACCGTCATACATCATAATATTTAGAAAATCCAGGTAGGGGAAATTCTCCGGCTTAAACCCATCCCTCACTCCCCCAGCATATACCGCCGGTGTAACGGCCGCACTCAGATATTTATTGTTATTATGAAGCGTATCAGATAGCTCTTTGACAAGCAGCGTGTAGGTTATATCGCTACCATCCGTTGTACGTGGATATTCCCAATCCATGTCTACCCCATCAAGATTATACTGTTTTACGAAAGCTAAAATATTCTTCACCAGGTTAGTTCTGGACACCGCATTTGCAGCAAGGCTAACAAATATATCATGAGCTCCCGAAACAGAAATACCCACTTTTACTCCTTTACTCCGGGCGTCGGAAATAACCTTATTGAATCTTGCGGGCTCCGAAAGTGGATTTAGGGCTCCATTTGATGTTGGCGTCAGAAATGCATAATATAAATGAGTGATCATTTTATATTTACTTATATCAACTGAGTCCGGGTTGCGGTAAGAAGGAAAATAGGCTACGATCTTAAAGCTATTATTCGAGATGTAGGGAGGTTTTGGGGGGATTACGGGAATCGGCTCGTTACCTTTTTTACACGAGTAAAGGATGATACAGAAAAGGAAAAAGAGGAATAGTATTTTTTTCATTCAGTCTTATTGAAACCGTTAGTTAAATATTTGACGCGTCACATGAAGTATGCGAGGGTATTGTACTAAAAGTATTCAGGATAATCTGCTGTTATAAAAGAAACCCGCATTAAAGCGGGTTCCTATAAAATCCTCTGTTATTTACGAAATACGTCAACGACAAAATTCTGAACAATTACAATGGCCGTTGCCGTTGCGCCAGGCCTAATATACAACGTGTAATATCTTTTACTTAGCCATGTAAAAGCGGTTGTGGGTTTTATTTTAGCTTTAGTAGCACTGTTCATAAAATAAACTTCTCCCAGTGATTTATTATTAATTAATGGGATATACGCAGAGGTACCTTTAAACCCGACGTTTTGTACGATCGGTGTAATTACGCCGTTAAGTTCCCTTACCAGGTCGTATTTAACTGCTCCCGGATTGATGTTGACTAACCTTATAAACATGGTTGAATCATTGGGAAGTGCCGGGAGATCTTTGTACTCATCAAGCATAAATGTAGAGACGTTATTATCCGCTAATCTTCCAACTAAAAATAATGCACGCCGCACATCTTTTTCAATTGCTAGTGTCGTATCTTTTAATACCATTTTGCTTGCTCTATAGCGGAACTGCACATTGTTCTGACCTTCTTTCAAGACCGTATATTCTAATGATGGAAAAGTTCTTTCGAAAAACAAGGAATCTCCGTTAACTTTCTTATCATTTACAAACACGTCGATAGCATTGGCCGATTTAATATCCGGAACATATACTCCGTATCGAATGTATCCGCCGTCAGCAGGATCACTTATTGAATCTGTCGGGTTATTTTTTTCACACGATGAAAGGATCAGCATGCTAAATCCGATTATCAAAAAATATTTTAACTTAGTTCTCATTTTCTTAAATTAATTAGGTGAAGCAAACCACATTGGCTTGGTATGATATTGCAACGATGTACCGCCAATACGCTCCAGCTCTGCAAAGTTATATACGATCTCTGAATTGTATCTTGGCCTGATGCGCTGGGCGGGTTTACCTAAATTATCGGTGGCATAACCAACGATACCTGTACCGGTTGTATTACTTCTTTCATCGGGCAGAATGAAGCCAGGATAAGCGTTATCTTTCTTACCATAAGCATACTTTCTTAAGTCTGTCCAGGTATTTATATATCCATGCCCAAATAGAGCAATATACTTCTCCATCATAATATCACTGATCTTTAAATTTGTCATACTTGCCACTGCAGCACTATTCATGTAAGCAGCACTATTAGTTGCCGTAACGCCGGTGAAAAGCATAGAAGCATCTATACCTTTTTTATACGAATCCCAGGCTACGCTTTTATCATTTTTAATAAACGCGGCTTCAGCTTTTATGAATTGTATCTCTGCATAGGTCATAAGGGGAAAGCTTGCCTCATCTTTAAAGATCCAGAAGCCGGGTTCTTTAAGATCAGTCCTGGCGGCTTTCATACCTCGCAACGGCGGTATCCAATCCAGTTTTTGTGTTTCTCTTATATCAGTGTAGGTTGTGAACGGATCAGTAGTTCGGGTTATTTCATCCCCTAAAGTAGAAACTACGCCACGATATTTCCCACTGACGGTTGCCGGTATCATAATTGACAATCTTGGGTCTCTTACTCCAGTCTTTCTCCCATCTGTCCCATCTAAAATACCGACGACATAGGATGTGGCACGCATACCGGAGACGTTAGCTCCTGAATATCCGGGTCCCATAGAATTTGCAAACAACGAAGTGCTGGCATCATTCCTTATCATAAAATTGTCTGCATTACTGGTGAATGAAGAGTCGCAATACCTGATTACATCATCCGATTTATATTTACCAACCTTAGCGCTGATATTATTCGCATTAATTGCTAAAACTCCGTAGGCAAATTTTCTCCATTTTATAGCATCCCCCTGGTAAGTTGCATCGCCGCTAGCGATGTCCGCAAGATTTGCAGGTGTTGCCTTATTTAAATCTGCAATTGCCATTTTAGCCCATTTAGCTGCTTCGTTATAAGCCTCTTCCTGGGTGTCGTAAGCAAACGTAGAACGTCCAGACTCCCAGGCTTGCTTCACTATAGTTTCACCATACACATCTGCCAGCATCTGCCAGCTCCAGGCACGGATCGCTTTAGCTATACCGGTTTGTAAAGGATTGTTTTTTGTTACTCCATCCGCTATGATAAGGTCGATGTTTATACCAATACCCCAATAATGCTGTCTCCAAACAAACCCCCCGCCGTCACTGGCTCCGACTGTACCAGTATGGCGTTCGGTGCCACTTCCGGAAAGGGGAATGCCGGTAAATTGTATGTATTGGGCGATGCTAAAATCAGCATCTTCTGTTGCTGAAAGCTCCATTGCATCAAGCATAACTGGCAAAATATTCCTGCCAGCCGCCTTGTCCGGTGTATTGGGGTTAGTATTGACATCCAGATATTTCTCACATCCCGATGTTGTAAAAAGTACTATAGAAAGAGCTCCAACGTACTTAGTTATATGTCTGATTTTCATAATAATTATTTTAGAGAAACTCTAACACCAAAGTTGAAAGTTGCGGGCATAGGCAGGTTGAACAAGTCAACACCAAATCCACCGTTCCCACCAATACCTGGTGTCAGTGAATTAGTATTAGGATCTGCCCCTGTATAGTTTGTTAAAATGAATAGATCAGTTCCGGTAACAAACAACCGGGCATCGGAAAATGTCTTTTGCCTGTCTAAAACTTTTTTAGGGAATTTATAGGAAAGTGTTATATCTTTTAACTGAAGGTAGTTGACCTCTTCCATCCAATTTACCGGAGACGTATTACTGTAATATCCATTTCTTGTTGCCGGTAAAGAAGCGATGGTAGAATATGTTGGATTGGCCGTATTTTCCAGGCCATCCCTCAGCACACCACGAACTAACCTTGTTTCCAGGCGATTATCAACCGTTAATGGTGATAAACCAGCTGCCGATAAGAATCTGCCTGTTGCGTTATATACATCTCCGCCTTTTCGTATATCAAATAAAAATGACAGTCCTACATTCTTATAATTAAGATTATTTTGCCAGCCGACCGTGAATTCCGGGTTTCTGTCACCTACCTTGGTAAGTATGCGGCTAGCTACAATAGGATTGCCACTGTTTGGGTCTAATAAAATATCCCCATTATTATTTCTGATCCAGTCTTCTCCAGCAAGAGCAGTTGTTGTTCCGCCAACTATATAGTCACTCCTCGTGCCACCATAGTCCGTATCAGATAAATAAAATACACGCTGTCCGGCTGGCAATGCCAACACTTTACTATCGTTTTTGGTGAATGGTATACTTACGTCCCAGGTGAAGTTCTTAGTTTGTACAGGGGTAGCGGTCACTAAAACTTCGGTACCGAAATTCTTGATCTTTCCACCGTTGAACATTTTCAAAATAAACCCGGTAGCATAACTTATCCGCTGATTAGCTACGATCTGATCTATACTTGTTTTGCTATAATAAGCAACATCAATCCCTAACCTTCCCTTAAAAAAACGCACATCTCCACCTACTTCGTAAGATCTGGTCTTTTCAGGTCTCAAGTCCGGGTTTCCGCCATAAAAACCATAGCCGAATCCTCCACCAAAATTTTGTTTAGCTTCTAATCTCGAGGTTACATAATAAGGCTGTGCATCCTTGCCTACTTCAGCGTATGCAACACGCAATTTACCAAAACTTAACGATTCGAATTTCTTTATGAATGGGATTTCTGTAAATTCGAACGCCAGGCTTGCCGAAGGATAGAAAAACGAATTATTTTTTTCAGGTAAGGTAGATGACCAGTCATTTCTTCCGGTTACTCCTAAATGCACTAAATTTTTGTAACTGGCATTAAACTGGCCGAATGTACTAAACATTCTCCTTTGTATAAGTGATGCCTTGGTCCGCTGTGTAGCTACATCTGTATTATTGATACTCTCAAAGTCCCGTTCCAATAATTTTTGGCCTCTGAGCGCAGTAACATAATCTCTTTTGGTCTCTATATTACTGCCCAGTAACAGCGACAGGTCAAAATCCTTTACGGTTTTTTTGGCTGATGTAGTGAAGGTAGAAGTGAATATTCTGTTATTATCCACTATATTCTCAATTGCACCGCCAATAGCGTTTGAAGTACCAACTCCCGTATTCCTGTTAGACTCGGGGTGGTAAAACACATTGTTCTGCAACGAATAAAAGTCAATACCTGTTCTGGAAGTTAAACTGAGCCACTTGAGAGGATTGTAGATGAACGTTAAGTTATTGATAATACGGTCTACTACTTCTGTATTATGGTTCTTGTTGACATTGAAAAATGGGTTCTCCCGCTCCCCTAAAGATGTTCCCTTTACCAAACGCCGTGAGCCATCTGCATTCAAATAATTCGTTACATCATCGGTACGGGGATAATATAATAATCCTTCAACATAACTAAGGAAGCCCTTAGGAACTTTTTCATTATTGCTTTTCACATAATTCAATGAAGTTTGAGCCTCAAATTTGCTACTCAATTTAGCTGTTCCAGACAGTCTGAAGCCTAACCTGTCTAAGGATGTGTTCGGAACCACACCATCACTCGTTAAATAATTTCCGCTCAAGCGATAGGTATATTTATCCGTTCCGCCCGACAAGGTAAGATTGTGCTTCTGGGTCATCCCTGTTCTAACAAAAGCGTCGAAATTATCATAAAATTTTGTTCCCGCAGGATAACGCTCACCGAATCCACCAACCAGATCAACATTGTTCTCACCCCCGGATCCATTTTCAAAAGTGGTCTGAAAGTCCACAAAGCGTGTTAACTTTTGAATTGCAAAGTTATTATCATAGGTTATTTCACCTACACTTCGGCACCTTTTAATATAGTAATAGATTCTATGTCTTCAGGATTTATGTCGGCGCCTCGATTACTGTTATCAGTAAACCTGTTTTGCGTATCGCCGATTCCGACACCACCTGTTCCGGTGTTTAATGTATTGTTGCTTATAGGAATGCCATCTACAACGAAAAGAGGTTGATTATCCCCTTCCAGTGAAGATATTCCGCGAAGAACTATCTGGGAAGATGCCCCCGGAGTACCGGAAGTGGAAGTTATTCTGGCTCCTGCAACACGACCTTGCATAGAATTAATAAAATTATCCCGCTGAGCGGAAACTAACTCTGCCCCCTTAATATCCTGGACACTATATCCCAAGGATCTTTTTGCCTGTTGAATTCCGAAGGCTGTAATAACCACTTCGTCCAGTGATTTTGAGTCAGCACGTAATGTTATATCAATAACATTTTCAGTTCCTACTGTGCGCTCTTGCGCCAGAGAACCTATAAAACTGAATTGCAGTACTGCTCCCGGACTTACCCTTATGGAATAATTCCCGTCAGCTCCGGTAGAGACCCCGGTGTTTGTACCCTTGACCTTCACAGATACTCCCGGAAGTGTTAGTCCGTCGTTATCGATAACCTTCCCTGTCACAGTCTTTTCCTGCGCTACAGTTACGGTTACAAATAAAAACACACCCAACAACATAAGTAATGCTTTTTTCATAGTTGGTTAATTTAAATCGAGGTTGTTAAAAAAATTTATCACTATCATGTTACCGATAATTTTACAGACTAAAGTTTGCATTAATTGCACATATACGCAACTAAAATTGAAAAAAAAATATAAATCTGCAATGAATTTTGAAATTCAGTGCATAAGTATTCCGTGTACTAAATACACCAGCTATTTATTTTATGTTGAAATAACTGAATATTCAAAGGTGTAAAAAACGCCTTTTTAATAAAAAGAAGGCTATTAAGGCTTCGCGCTTCTGACAACCAACAAGTAACCAACTAAACCATTACTTAGTGTATAATTACTTAAATTAAAAATCCTGCATAAAATTGCAAATCAAGACATCCGCGTTAAAAATTGGAACCATAAGCGCATAAAAACAGTTTTGTTCTCGAGCAAGGTATGGACAGACGCTAGAATTTCCCTTCATCAAAGCAGCAACCAGCGCTCACCAGCAGCGGAAATATCAGTTTCTTCATCGAAATATATTAAGTAAGGAAATGTTTATGCAAAAAAAAAGAGACTGTCTATAACTCAGACAGCCTCCTTTTATATACTTCATTGGTATGACACAATTACCAGCCGGTAGTTTGTGTAAGGGTATAGCCTCTTTCCTTATACTCCACAATTTGGGTTTGTCCAATAGGAGCAAGGTATGATCTGTCGGTAAAGGCGTTACGGTTACTTGCGTTTTCCACCATAAAGAAGCCCACCATATCACTTTGGTTAGTGCCCTTAAAGATCACAATAGTGCCGTCTGCTTTTCTCACCCTGGTTTTGTTGACAAAAGAAGCAGTAAGCAGTGCTGGAGCTTCTGTCTGAAGATTTACCCACGGACCTAATAAGTAATCCGGCTTGGTGCTGTAGTCCATATATCGAAGTTTCTTCCAACGTTTCAGATCTAACAACCTGGTATGCTCATATACAAATTCCATACGTCTCTCGCGGCGGATCTCCCAGATCAGGGCTGGTACATCGGAGTCACGCGCAGGGTCAACCGGCAGCGCTGCAAGCAGCATCGGAGAAGTTTTCTTAACACCTTTCGCCGTAGCCGCTGCATCCAGGGGACGATTACGGATGGCGTTGATCGATTTATCCAGATCCCCCTGCGTTACCACCGAACCTGCAAAGTGCTGTTGTAACACGGCTTTTGCCTCGATCCAGTTCAGTACCACTTCAGCCAAACGCATGACCGGCGCGTCGCTGGTGTTGGTATTGCTTCTCCACATAGCAGGATAGGCTTTACCGATAAACGTGATGGCCTCTCTGGAAGCAAATTTATAACCATAAAGCAATGTTGATGCCGGGGTGTGAGCACGGTCAATAAACGTAGCTTCGAAACGCGGATCGCGGGTTTTTGCCAGGTCAGGGATGGCGAAGCTGGTTGCATTTGCCACGGTAGAATTCTGATATGGCTTTCCATCGTTCACGATGAACGCTTTAACCAGGTCCAAGTTGGCGTCGCCACCATTACCTTCCGTACCGTTGTTGTATGATCCGATACTGTGTGTAACCGTTAAGGCGGCATCGTACGTTCTATATAAAAGAATCTCAGGATTGCCATTCAGGTTATCGGATGAAAACAGTGCCTTGAAATCACTTCCGAAATTGTAGGCATTACTGTTCATTACAACCTGTGCAGCTTCAACTGCCAGCTCCAGGTATTTCTTAGCCCGTGCAGCATCCAGGCTATGATAATGCTGGAAGGTACCTTCGAACAACATGAAGCGGGAAATGAAACCCGCTGCAATGTACCTGTTCAGGTATTGATTTCCATCATTGATACGGATATTGGCCAGGGCGAACTTAAAGTCGTCATAAACTTTGTCCATTACCACGCCGCGGTTATCACGATCTTTATAAAGGATTTCCAATTCTGTTTCCTTAACGTCCTTGTCGAAATAAGGCACATTTCCAAATACACTTACCAGGCGGCTGTACTCGTATCCCCTGAAGAAGCGTGCAACACCACTCCAGTGGGTATAAGCTTCAGGGGGTAAATTAGGCTTCGCCACATTGTCCAGGCGGTCTATAAAAATATTGGTTTTACGCACCCATGAAAAATTCCAGGTTGGCCCTGCATATTGACTCAGCCATGCACCTGTTTCGAGAGTCGAAAGACGACTTGGCGGAACTGTGTTCTCAAAGGGGGTCTGAACATTCCTGCTAGTCAGGTCGTCCGAAAAGTTATAGCCGCGGACAGGAGTGTAATCCACGGTAAACGAAGATGCAAATCCGTTGAAGTAATTTGCGTAATACCCGTTTGCGTATAACCGTACATCCGTTTCATTTTTCCAATAGGTTACGTCCGTAGGGTCGTTCAATTGCGGGCGATCCAGCACATCCTTGTTACAGGAAGTGAACAGAACGAATGCCGCAACGACACTGTATATAAATTTAAATTGATATTTCATCTTTGTAAGTTTAGAAATTTAATTGAGCACCAAACGAGAAGCTTTTAAATGTTGGAATTGCAACACCTGTTCTGTCTAAGTTGTAGTTGTCATCATTAAACATCGAAAATCCGTTGATGTACTCAGGATCAATTGGCAGATCGCCTAACTTATCCCAGGTTAACAGATTTTCTCCTGCTACGTAAACACGCAGTGAATTAACACCTACTTTTCTAAGCATTGTCTTCGGCAGTGAATAACCCAGGGTTAAGCTTTTCAGTCGCAAGTATGACATGTCTAATAAATACTTTGATTGGATTTGCATGTTGTTGTCAGTATTGCTCCCTCCGTTGTTAAAGGCCGCAGGATAGAATGCGTTTGTATTGTTTGGTGTCCAATAGTTATCCGCAATCGCTGCTGGTATGGCTCCGTCTCCTGAATTGTAACCCGCAATCGCCAGGGATCCGTTTCCCCAGATCTGACGGCTTCCTACTCCCTGGAAGAAAGCACCTACGTCAACCCCCTTGAAATCACCACCCAATCTGAATCCGTATTCATAACGAGGGGTTGAATTTCCGATTTTTTCAAGATCGCCATAATCGCTTAACAGCCTGTTTCCATTACTGATCTCGCCGTCACCATTAAGATCGACAAATTTAACGTCGCCCGGACCGAATTGGAATGTGGAGCTGTTTCGCAGGAATGGCTGGTAAACTGGCTTTTGACCATTAACAGTTTTCAATTTGTAAGCCTGTTTATTGACATGTAGTGCACTTTCAGCAGCTGTAAGTGTGATAAGCTGTGGCTTTCCGGCCGCATTCAATTCAAAATCGCTGTCCTGGTATAACCTGTCTGTACGGTATCCCCAAATTTCACCAAAAGTTTTGCCATTGTAGTTGGCGGTGACTATCTGAGAGGAACTGATCTTAGTTAAGATTGATTTCGCATCCGCAACATTTCCTGTTAAATTTATTCCCAAACCATTTTCAAAACGGTGGTTGAAGTTAAGTGACAACTCCAATCCTCTGGTCTCCAAAGAACCATAGTTTCCCCGGGGCGCCCCGGTACCAAAAGTACCTGGAATACCTTCTAACCCGACAATCATATTGTCAGTATTCCTTTTGTACAACTCGACAGTCAGATTCAGGCGGTCGTTAAGAAATGCGGCATCCAAACCCAGGTTCGTGGTCCTGATATCCTGCCAGGTAATGTCTTGTGCGACCGCACCCGGCGAACCTACAGCCACGTCACGGGCATTGCTGCCGTTGATCCAGGAAGTCTGCCCGCTGTTCATGGTTGGGACGTACAGGGTATTCGGCACAGATTGATCGCCGATTGAACCGTATGATGCTCTGAATTTCAAGCTATTCAAAACCGGCTGGGTCCATTTCATGAAACTCTCTTCACTCGCTACCCATCCGATAGATGCAGACGGGAACCAACGGTGCTGGAGATGAGTTGGGAATTTAGAAGATCCATCGTAACGGATGTTACCTTCGAGGAGGTATTTATTCTTAAATGCATAATTCACGCGGCTAAAGTATCCCAGCTGCGCCTCGTGGAATTCGTCACCCCCGCCTGTCTGAACTCCAATCGCGTTGCCAAACTGCGGATTGTCCAGGTTAGTGAGGTTTGTCACCTGAGTGAACTGGTTCGCACGGTTATCCGTAACCCTGTTTAAACCGGCCAGGAACTTAAACTCGTGGTTCTCTTTCAGGCTGAGATTATACGTCGTGATCGCATTGATGGTATGACGGTAAAAATTGTCTGCGAACTTGTAAAGGTGATCCGGGGCAGCCCCCGTAGATGTATAGGTAGAAAGGGGAAGATCATAGGCACGGATCGCCCCGGTAGTGGTTGATGGAACAACTGCTCCTTCTGCATTTACAAATACCGGGATACCGCCTGCGTCCACTCTGGCGATCGGTGCAACCCACGAGTCCCTTGCGGTGTACTTAGTACCCGGACGTCTCGTCCTTCCTTCCTGGTTAGAGAATGAGTAATCAAAATCAGCGGTCCAATTTTTCATGACGTTTAACGTTCCGCCCAGGTTAATATTCAGGTAGTTCTGAAGGATGTTAGCGGTGTTAGCTGCAGCTGCCTCACTGGCGGGGCTGCGGATCGTTTCACCGGTTTCTGCGCTTCCATATGGGAAGAGTGAGCTCCACCTGTACATGTACAACCATGGATCGGCAGTTGTAGAGTTAGTGACATATGGATACTCCTTATTTCTTCTTGAGTAAATAGCACCACCGCGGGCTGTGAAGTATTTATTAACCTCACTGGTTACTCTTAAAGATGCATTATAACGGGTGAACTGGTCAACCTTCGCAGATTTCATCATACCGCTCTGGTTCAACGCAGCTAAGCCTATATTATAAGAAGTCTTCCCTTGCGTACCGCCGAGAGATAAATTGTGAAGCTGGGTAGGAGCCCATTCTTCTACCATTGACTCATACGGATCATAAGTTCTGACACCAAACTTGAAATTTCTTGCAGCATCAAAGTACCAATCACGGCCATATACGGTCGGGTCACTGTTTTTGACGGTGCCGCCATATTTAGTTTCCCATTCTACTGATTTTAGGTAGCTTTCCCGGCTGGTTTTATAAAATGCGCCTGAAAAGGTTCCTAATGTTCGCTCAAATGCATCAACACTATATTTAAGTGCACTCAATCGGCCCATCTCCAGTTCTTTCCAGGGGTTTTGAAATGATACGTTACTTGAATAGGTAACTTGTGGTTTATCTGTGCCGGTCCCTTTTTTAGTAGTGATTAAAACGACACCGAAAGCTGCTTTTGCGCCATAGATCGATGATGCAGCGGCATCTTTCAGGAACGTGATCGATTCGATATCACTTGAATTTACCAGCTGGATACTTGGAATC
>JBBJNR010000125.1:0-4265 GCA_037719315.1 Daejeonella sp. | reverse complement strand
ATAAAACAGGTTATTGACTGCTTTTTACAGGATATTTTTAGATATTAGATTTTAACCGGACACTAGTGATGGGCAAATCGACAAATCGGCTTATCTTTGCATTGTGAATACATCCGACCTACTGATCCGGGCATTAAATTTCGATTTTCTTTCTGCTGAAGAAGGGTTGTTCCTGTTTAAAAATGCCAAGACCCCTGAGCTCATGTACGTCGGGAATGAACTACGCAAAAAGCAGGTCCCTCACGGCAGGGTCACATGGATCATCGACAGAAATGTGAACACCACCAATGTTTGTATTGCAAATTGCAAGTTCTGCAATTTTTTCCGGCGGCCAGGCCATGATGAGAGTTATATTACTGATATCGACACTTATAAGCAAAAGATCGAGGAAACATTCCGATATGGTGGCGATCAGCTGTTACTTCAGGGTGGGCATCATCCTGACCTGGGCTTAAATTTTTATGTGGACCTCTTTAAACAACTTAAAGAACTTTATCCTGCACTAAAACTCCACTCGTTAGGTCCGCCGGAAATTGCCCATATAGCCAAACTTGAACGGATCAGCCATACCGAAGTTTTAAAAGCACTGATGCTTGCCGGATTGGACTCATTGCCAGGGGCCGGGGCCGAAATATTAAATGACCGCGTGCGCCGGCTGATCTCCAAAGGAAAATGCGGCGGCCAGGAATGGCTGGACGTGATGCGTGCTGCCCATCAGTTGGGCCTCACCACCTCGGCCACCATGATGTTCGGTCACGTAGAAACGCTTGAAGAGCGCTTTGAACACCTGGTTTGGCTCCGCGAAGTACAATCAGAAAAGCCAGAAGATGCTAAAGGTTTTATCGCCTTCATCCCCTGGCCTTTCCAGGACGATGGCACATTGCTTAAAAAAATACGCGGTATTACCAATCAGGTGACACCCGATGAATATATCCGCATGATCGCCCTCAGCCGGATTATGCTGCCGAATGTTCAGAATATACAGGCTTCCTGGCTTACAGTTGGAAAGCAGGTTGGACAGATCTGTTTACAGGCCGGAGCAAATGATTTTGGCTCCATCATGATCGAAGAGAACGTAGTTTCCGCTGCGGGCGCACCGCACCGCTTTACCTCACAGGGCATCCAGGATTCTATACGTAAAGCAGGTTTCGAGCCGCAGTTGCGCAACCAGCAATACGAATTCAGAGACCTTCCGGAAATAACTGAACAACAGGTTATTACATATTAGTCAGCAGTTAATTTACCGTTCGCTCAGTCAGATATATTTTTCGATAAAATACTCTTACATTGGGGTAAAGAGTTTAATCATTGAAATATGCCAATAAATGCTATTATCGTAGATGATGAAGAATATTCAAGAAAATCCTTGTTTTTTCTTATCGAAGGTTATTGCCCGGAAGTAAAAGTAAAGGGAATAGCGAGATCCGTTTCCGAAGCCAGATCATTTTTAAAGTCAGACACCATTGACCTGGTTTTTCTGGACATAGCTATGCCGGTAGAAGACGGATTCAGTCTGCTACCCGACCTGCAGAAAAATATTACCTCAGTTATTTTTACAACTGCGTTCAACCAGTATGCAATTAAAGCTATCAAAGCCAGTGCCGTTGACTATCTGCTCAAACCTATTGATATCGAGGAGCTCCAGGACTCCATAACAAAAGCTTATCGATGGAAAGCGTTGTTAACAGACAAAGCCCATGCAGAAAGTCACGAAAATATGTTCAGCAGCCTGAATGAAAATCTGAATGAAGTAAGGAAGATCAGAAAAATAAACCTTCCTCATGCAAATGGTTTCCACGTTCTTAATTTAGCTAATATTATGTATATACAGGCTGACAGTAATTACTCTATATTTCATATTGAGAACGGGGAGGAAATCGTGGTATCAAAGCATTTGAAGGAATACGAGGGCATTCTGGAAGACTGTGGCTTTTGCAGGATCCATAAATCAACCATAATCAATCTGACACACCTCCTGAGCTATTCAAACCGGAATGGTCTGATCGTGAAAATGTGCGATAATTCAGAACATGCTGTTTCAAGACGAAGGTCCCCGGGCTTTATGGACATCGTTAAGGAGCTTTTCACAAAATGATAATAAGCCTGCACCGTTAATTCAATATAACCTACCATTAGCTAACAGGCTTCCTGATGTTATATTTAACACAAGGTAATTTAGATCCATAATCAGCGAATAATTTCATTTGCAATACATCTGACTTTGAAATACCCCAGACTGGTTTTGCTGGGGCGGTCGTAAACGAAGGGGGCGCTTCACCGCTTTTTTATTAAAATTAGTTAAATTGAAGTATTCAAATTAAACTCTCTTTGTAACTGTTTTATCCTTAAGCGATATTTGCCCGTGAAAAAGAAATATTTTGAATATTCTTCATATTTTTTTCTGTTGATTTCGGCCGGAATGGTCCTACACCTTTCAAACATTCCTCTACGCCAATCGATTCTCAGAACAAGCATGTTTAGGTCAGGAGAAGCGCAATCCGGAGATTCGACAAAAGTGATACGCTTGAATAATGAGGCTTACGATCTCCGTTTGACAAAGCCCGGCATAACTATTGAAATCGCGGATAGCGCACTAAAAATCGCGAAAAGAATAAATTATGTGGCTGGGGTTGCAGAAGCCCATAGGCTAATAGGGATCGGGTATCATTATCAAAATAATACCCGGTTTTCTATTGAGAATTATATAAAAGCCCTGAAGTATTTCAAGCGATTACGAAACATTGAGAAAGAGGCTAAAGTGTATAGTCACATAGGGGAATTATATCGTGTAGCCGACGAACAAAATATAGCTTTAATTTACTTCAAAAAATCTTTGGTCTTGTGTGAAAAGATAAACGATAATGAACTAAGAGGCAGTCTATACTTCTATATTGCAACTGTATATCAGAGAAAAACGGATTATCAAAAGGCACTCCATTATTTTGATAAAAGCTATCGAATCTTTAAAGACAGGCAAGACATTTTACTCAGTTTATTATATCTCCAAAATACCGGGACTGTTTATCATAAATTGAATAAAAGAAAAGAAGCAAAATCCAGATTGATAAAAGCAATTAATGGTGCTAAAAAATATGGTTATGTTCAAATCATTACTGGCTGTTACTTATCACTTTCACAGCTCTATATAAATGCGAACGATTTCGAATCAGCAGACCTGGCGATTAAGGAAGGCATAAAATATGCAAAGATCATGAAGGATATTAAAACTGAATATGACTTCATTCACACAGCGTACCAACTGGAAGCTGGAAGAAAAAATTTTAATCTTGCATTAAATCATTTAAAAACTGTTTATAAACGCGATAGTTTACTCCTTAGAGGCTATCTGTCCCCAAATATTAACATCAACACCCAGCACTATATCCAGCATCAAAAGATCCAGGAAAAAGAACTGGTCATTACCAAGCAAAAATACAGGGAAGCAACATTCAGATGGATAATTACTTTAATTGTGCTAATCGTGTTAGCTGCCACTATTGTAATATTCGCTTTATATCTTTTAAGAGGGAAAAAGAGAAGGAAAAATGAGCTAATTATCCAGAATAACATAACGGCATTAGAGCAAAAAGCACTCCAGGCAATGATGAACCCTCATTTTGTGTTTAATGTGATGAACTCTATCCAGCATTTTATCAATCAGACCGATCTGAAAACTGCCAATCAGATACTGGCTGGTTTTGCACGTCTTGCGAGGAAACATCTCGAAATATGCATGAACAGTGCAATCTCTGTTCAGGAAGAGCTGCTCTATCTGCAGCATTACCTTTATTTGGAAAAAATAAGGTGTTCTGATAAGATGGACTATGAAATTACTGTTGATGAAGAAATGGAGACCGACGAAATATTTATTCCCTCTATGCTCCTTCAGCCATTTATTGAGAATGCTGTCTGGCACGGCCTCATGCCTAAACCTGAGGGGGGGATAATCAAAATCAAGTTTGAACTTATTGAATCAGATCTATTAATAAGTGTAATTGACAACGGTATTGGGATATCGAACTCTGAAATCAATCACAAATCAGGGCACATCAGCCGGGGAATGACACTTATCAAAGAAAGGGTACGCTTATTGAACAAACTTAATAAACGCCATATATTCATCGATCAGAAACAAACCGGTGAGTGCGGAACAGAAGTCCTCATAAAAATCCCGGTATAAAAATCCCGGTATAAAAAAAGGGGGCATTCGATCCAGTCATGGTCGGAAGAAATTCCGGCCATTTTTATGTTTTAAAAAGCAGTCC
>JBBJNR010000006.1:58986-72747 GCA_037719315.1 Daejeonella sp. | reverse complement strand
ATTTCTATCCAGCCAATTTACTAAAAATATTAGTATATCAAAATGCCTTATTCAAAAAAAATTAATTTATTCATATTTTTGAATTTAGTTAACTGAAAAGAGAATACATGTTTTAGTATTCCATTAAATTATTGCTTAAACCTAATTAAAAGGCTATTGGCACTTTTACCAATACGTGTTATTAATCATTTTCGCTACAAATTTTTCACAGTATTCAGGTTTGATGGATTTCTCCTGCGGTTGGTGTTACCGCTTATTTCTATTCTATTCATTTTAGTGTTTAAGTAATAAGTATCCAGAATATAAAAAAGACCTATAATTTGAGTAATAATTAAACGTGAGAAAAAGTTAATTTTTTATCATGCAAGCAATCTGGTCATTTAGAACTGTGAGTTATAACCCTATACGAAAATTAATGCTAAAACGCTACACCATAAAAAAGAATATAATTTCTTTTTTCCCAGCAGTCCCCTATGAGCAGTTTATACCAATATCAATCGTTCGGGATGCGCTAAGGCTTAACAGAAGAACTGGAAATGGTATCTGCTAATAGTGCAGCCATGGTAGTGTTTTTTAACCAATAGGAAGATTGTTAACCCCCACACATCATAGAATAGTAACCCTGAAACATTAATGAGGTTATTATCCTCCGCAAGAGTGCCCATTAAGTTGTAATTATAATTCAGCAGCCCTATGGGTACAGTACCATTATAGATCTGGGCCTTCTTAAACTTATCCAGTGAATCAGGATAAAAAAAGTATAAAAATTTTTTCACAGGATACTTTTGCCTTCTCCCGTTAACTTATTTTAAGTGAAAAAGATTATCAACACCCAGTAATTTCCTGCTTGTAAAACCCTCGGCATAAACAGCCCCGATAGATTTTCCCAACTCACGCGAACGGGCTTCGATAACCTTTAGGAAATCGGGAGATGAAATATAGGTTTGCTGATCGTCATTTTCGGGATTAAAAAATTGCGTTTTGAAGGCATGAATACATTCCATCTTTTTCTCCCAGAATTCACTAATATCCACGAGAATATCCGGGTTAATATATCTATCCTGAATGTATTGTAAAAGCAAGCGAGGGCGGAAAGCTTTTTGATCCAGCCCGTCCATATCGGTTTTAATCTTCGAAAGCCCTCCAAGAAATACCGCTTCATTGACAAGATCCCCTGCCCTTCCATGATCCGGATGGCGATCATAAAGGGCATTAGACAATACAATCTCAGGCCGATACTTTCTGATCATTTTTATGATCTCTAATTGATGCTCCTCGTCGTTTCTGAAAAATCCATCACGCATGCCCAGGTTCTCCCTTACATGCAGGCCCAGTATCCTTGTAGAGTCTGCCGACTCCCGGTCCCTTGTTTCAGCAGTACCCCTGGTACCAAGCTCACCCCTGGTCAGGTCAATAATCCCTACTTTTTTGCCTGCAGCAATATGCTTGAGAATAGTTCCCGAGCAGCCCAGCTCGGCATCATCAGGATGTACAGCAAAAACAAGTATATCTAATTTCATATAGACTGGCTATTCAGTAGTTTAATGATCCGCCTCTTTATTCTGGAGGAGTCCGGCTTGGTGAAGGGATAGAAAAAATCGACAACCTGTCCTTGCCGGTTTATTAAGTACTTATGGAAATTCCAGCGGGGGGCCGCTCCAACATGTCCATTCTGTTTTTTGTCGGCAAGAAATTTATAAAGAGGGTGGGCGTAAGTGCCCCTTACCCGGATCTTTTCAAACAACTCGAAATGGGTATCGAAATTAGATTCACAAAATTCCCTGATGGCGCCTGCTTCCAGGGGCTCTTGCCCGCCAAAGTCATTTGATGGAAAGGCCAGGATTAAAAAATCCTCCCCCTCGAAAGCTTTACGTAAAATTTCAAGATCTTTTAATTGAGGTGTAAAACTACATTCTGAAGCCGTGTTGACCAGCAGAAGCACTTTATTCTTGTAATCAATTAATTTCCGAATTTCACCGCTCAGAGTCTGAACCGTGAACGGGTAAATTGATCTTTCTGTCATAAATTGTACATGTAATAACCTGATGACTGGATGATGGCTTCTATATCCCTGTCTTCCTGAGGGTCATATTTATTTTTAAGGTTGTTACCAAAAACCCGGGCTACGGATTGATAAAAGAAAGCAGTTATTCCGCCTTTCATCTCCTTAAGAAGGTCATAACTGCTGTTCCCGGTCTCCCTGTCAATCAATTTGATCAAAATACCACCTTGCGTTATAGTTAAATTTTTAATCTCACGATTAAACATCGCTTTAATCTCAGCTTCAAAAGATTTGACTAAAATACGCTTTTGCTTATTTGACCGTGCCTGAATCAAGTCTTCCTGTAATAGCGCGTACCGCTGCCGGGCAAACATCGCATACGGCATTACTTTTAAAACGTTGTATCTCAGACGATTGAATTTTGCTTTATCTGCAGGTGACTTAAAAATGCGTGTGTCAACCACAATTACTTCAGGAAGGCCGATCCATGGGATAAGCTCATCATCGATATTGGTGACGGCAATGCGTATGGTATCCTTGGACCCTTTTATCGTAGGGTCATTTTTATACTGGGCTAAGGTTGTTTTTGACACCAAAACCACAGAAAGAATTACCATTAGCCTGAAAAATTCCATAAATTTATACTCTGCAAATTTACAGCTAAAATATTATATATATTAATACCAAAATGCTTCCAATTGTAACCCGGCCAGAGAAGCAAACGTTGAATATAAATAGCTATTGTCTAAGAGGATGAAAGAACTTGTGATTGATCTGGAAGCGGAGAAGAAGGAAATTCTCAAAAGATACCGTGCCTTGTTAAGGGCGTGTAAATCAACCCTGCAAAAAGGTGACAAAAGGATGATACGGGTTGCCTTCAATATGGCCCTGGAAAGCCATCAGAATATGCGCAGAAAATCGGGCGAACCGTATATCTACCACCCCATCGCAGTCGCCCAGATAGCCGCTGAGGAAATTGGCCTGGGTACTACTTCCATTGTGTGTGCGCTGCTTCATGATGTGGTTGAAGATACCGATATCACATTGGAGGATATTGAGCGGGAATTTGGGAAAAAAGTATCCAAGATCATCGACGGGCTGACGAAAATATCAGGTGTTTTTGACTACAACAGCTCTTTGCAGGCCGAAAATTTCCGGAAGATGCTCCTTACCCTGGCAGATGATGTTCGCGTAATTTTAATCAAGCTGGCAGACAGGCTGCATAACATGCGCACAATGGATTTTATGCCTCGTGACAAGCAGCTAAAAATCTCATCAGAAACAGTTTACCTGTATGCCCCGCTGGCTCACAGGCTTGGACTTTACACCCTGAAATCTGAACTGGAAGATCTTTCCATGAAGTACATGGAACCGGTAACCTATAAATTTATTGCACAGCAGCTCAACGAAAAAAAAGCCGAAAGAGAAAATTTCGTGAGAGATTTTATATCCCCTATTGGTGAAATCTTAAACGAACAGGGCCTTGAAGCTGATGTCTACGGACGACCAAAATCCATTCACTCCATATGGAGTAAAATGCGCAAGAAAAATATCCCTTTCGATGAGGTATATGACCTTCTCGCGATCAGGATCATACTGAATAGTAAACCAGACCAGGAGAAATCAGATTGCTGGAAGGCATATTCCATAGTAACAGATCTCTATCATCCAAATCCTGATCGCTTACGGGATTGGATCTCATCTCCGCGAGCGAACGGGTATGAATCGTTACACACAACTGTAATGGGTCCGAGAGGGCAATGGGTTGAGGTTCAGATCCGGACAACCAGGATGAATGAAATTGCTGAAAAAGGATTTGCGGCGCACTGGAAATATAAAGAACCTTCTGCGGATAGTGGCCTTGATCAGTGGATACATAAGGTAAGGGAAATGCTTAGTAACCCTGAGTCAAACGCGCTGGATTTTTTGGATGACTTTAAAATGAACTTGTTCTCAGATGAGATCTTCATTTTCACTCCAAAAGGCGAACTAATACAGTTACCGGTAAACGCAACCGCGCTTGACTTTGCTTTTGAGATTCATACAGACATCGGCGCCAGTTGTATTGGAGCGAAGGTTAATTACAAGTTAGTCCCTCTTTCGTATAAACTTCAAAACGGCGATCAGGTTGAAGTGATCACATCCAGCAAGCAGTCGCCCAAAGAAGACTGGCTTAGCTTTGTGATTACTGCCAAAGCCAAATCAAAAATTAAATCTTCCTTAAAAGAAGAGAAACGAAAGATAGCCGAGCATGGTAAAGAGATCCTCGAACGTAAGCTGAAGTCATTAAAAGTTACCTATAATACCGACAATCTCTATAAGCTGACCTACTATTTTAAACTTCCATCTACCCTTGACCTCTTCGTCAATGTTGCTAATGGCCTCATCGATGTCAAGCAACTTAAGGAATTTATAATTTCAGAAAAAACTGTCGAAAATAAGCCTGAAAAACCTGAACCTTATGCAAGTGAGCAGTTCATTAAAAAAGTGAAAGGCAGCGATAGCGACACCTTATTAATAGGCGAAGACCTTCAGAAAATAGATTATAAACTCTCTGCATGCTGCAATCCTATCCCTGGCGATGATGTATTTGGGTTCGTAACTATAGGCGACGGTATCAAGATCCATCGCACGAATTGCCCGAATGCTGCGAAGCTTATGTCGAACTATGGTTACCGGATAGTGAAGGCAAGATGGAATTCTCAACAGGAACTGGCCTTTTTAACAGGATTGAGAATAATCGGTATTGATGATGTTGGCTTAATCAATAACATAACGAATGTAATTTCAGGCGATTTTAAGGTCAATATGCGCTCCATCACAGTTGATACCAATGAAGGGATGTTTGATGGCTCAATTATGGTCTACGTTAACAATACCGAACACCTTGATGATATGATCTCAAAGCTTAAAGTTGTCAATGGCGTTACTTCAGTAACACGTTTTGACTCCCAATCCGACGATATGGTTAAAGCATCCTGAATAAAATGAGGATTATTCTTATTTTTTGGATAAATTTGAGGGTCATTTAAACGCACTATGCCCGGACAAGATACTATTGCGCTGGTAATTAAAATTTTCGAAGCTTACCTGGAAAATAAAAGCCTCAGGAAAACGCCCGAACGCTATGCGATCCTTGAAGAGATCTATTCACGAAGCGATCATTTTGATGTGGAGTCTCTCTACATTCACATGAAAAACAAAAAATATCGTGTCAGCCGCGCTACTGTTTATAACACCCTTGAACTCCTGGTTTCCTGCGACCTTGTTACCAAACACCAGTTTGGGAAGAACATGGCCCAGTTCGAAAAATCATACGGATACAAGCAGCACGATCATATAATCTGTATTGATTGCGGTAAAGTTGTGGAATTTTGCGACCCCCGGATTCAGCAGATACAAAGCATGATGGGCGATATCCTTAAGTTTGAAATCAAGCATCATTCACTCAATCTCTACGGTAACTGCGGCCGCCTTAAAGAAGGAAACTGCGAATCCTATGCCAATAAAAATTAATCATAACACCAACTCCCTTATTTTAACTAATGACTATTGATGTATTGCTAGGCCTCCAGTGGGGCGACGAAGGAAAAGGAAAAATTGTCGATGTATTATGTCCTCAATATGATTTAATTGCACGCTTCCAGGGTGGGCCAAATGCGGGACATACACTCGAATTCGACAATCAAAAATATGTTCTGAATACCATTCCCTCAGGCATTTTTAATGATAAGGCCATGAACCTGATTGGGAATGGTGTGGTAATCGATCCGATCATTTTAAAGAGGGAGCTGGATAACCTTAAAAAAAATGGATTTGATCCTGTGGCCCGCAAGAAAATGGTCATAGCACGAAAAGCACACTTAATTCTGCCCACCCATCAGCTTCTTGATGCCGCATCAGAAACGAATATGGGCGCCGATAAGATTGGTTCGACATTAAAAGGGATTGGCCCGACCTATATGGACAAAACTGGCAGGAACGGATTACGGGTTGGCGATACCATGTTAAGTGATTTCCCTGAGAGATATAATAAACTGGTCAATAAGCACCTGTCAATTTTAGGACATTATGGTGAGATCCCGGATTTTTCAGAAAAAGAAGCGGCATTTTTTGAAGCGGTCGAGCTTCTCAAAACCATACCCCAGGTTGACAGCGAACATTTTGTGAATCAATATCTCAAAGAAGGTAAAAAAGTACTCGCGGAAGGAGCCCAGGGCACCATGCTTGATATAGATTTTGGATCATATCCATTTGTAACCTCCTCTAATACCACATCTGCAGGAGCTTGTACCGGTCTTGGTGTCGCCCCACGAAACATCGGAAATGTCATCGGCATCTTTAAAGCGTACTGTACCAGGGTTGGAAGCGGGCCGTTCCCAACGGAACTCGAAAATGAGACCGGCGAAGAATTACGCCGTATTGGCCATGAATTTGGAGCTACTACCGGCAGGCCCCGTCGCTGCGGCTGGATCGATATTCCTGCGCTGAAATACGCGATTATGCTTAACGGTGTTACGGAACTGGTTATGACTAAAGCGGATGTACTCAGTGGATTTGAAACTATTTATGCCTGTACAGCTTATAAATACAATGGCGAGACGATCGACTATATGCCCTACGACATCCATGCGATAAAGCCTGAGCCTGTATTCGAAGCGATCCCTGGATGGGCCGAAGACCTGACAGGTATCCGTAGCGTTGATGCTATTCCTGAAAAGCTGAATGCTTATATCTCATATATCGAAAAACACCTGGGAATCCCCGTGAAATACCTTTCTGTAGGGCCTGACCGTGTACAAACGCTTACCCTTTGCTGATAGCAAAGAACTGATCGATTTTATATAAATTAAGGTGTTACCTCCAAAAGTTTTCGCTATTGCCGACCCGGATGCTTTTAAGGCCAGGGCACTGCATTGGGCAAATTCTTTTGATACAGCCTGTTACTTCGATTCCAATAACTACTCAGATCCTTATTCGGTGTTTGACTGTTTAATAGCTGCAGGCGCCAAAACAAAGATCACACTCAACGCAGGAAATGCTTTTGCGGAATTAGAACAATTCATATCACAAAGCAGTCACTTCATACCCGGTTATTTTGCTTACGATTTAAAAAATGAAACTGAAGATCTCAGGTCTGTAAATGAGGACCATCTTGGATTCCCTGACCTGACCTTCTTTATACCCAAGTCCACTATCCTGGTAAAAGAATATGAGGTTCAAATTTTTAGCCCTGACGCCGAAACAATATGGGAAACTATCAACAACCTAGTAATTCCAAGTCCGTCCCTCTCCCCGCGTGCCGAGATAAAAGCCCGCTTTAGTAAACATGAGTATATCGAAACGGTTAACGAGATAAAAAGCAATATCCAGCGCGGAGATATTTATGAAATTAATTTCTGCCAGGAATTTTACGCAGAGAATACCCCAATTAACCCTCTCGAAGTATTTATAAAGCTAAACAAAATATCTCCAACCCCATTCTCCAGTTTTTTCAAATCCGAATATCGCTTTATTATCTCTGCTACGCCCGAACGTTTCCTAAGCAGACGAGGAGATAAACTGATCTCCCAGCCAATAAAAGGAACATACGCGAGAAGCACAGATAAAATACAGGATGAAGGCCTGAAGGCCGGGTTAAGAAATGATGAGAAAGAGAGAACGGAAAATGTAATGATCGTTGACCTGGTCAGAAACGATCTTACCAAAAGCGCCAAACCAGGAACAGTTAAAGTCGAGGAATTATTTGGGGTCTATAGCTTTACTCAAGTCCATCAGCTTATTTCGACCGTTATTTGTGAGCGGGACGAAAAACTGTCAAACGCTGAGATCATTGCCAACACATTTCCTATGGGCTCAATGACCGGAGCCCCTAAAATAAGCGCCATGCTGCTCGCCGAGCAGTATGAAAGAAGCAAAAGAGGTGTTTATTCAGGCGCTGTGGGCTATTTTGCCCCGAATGGTGATTTTGATTTTAACGTAGTAATCCGCACTTTATTGTATAACGATTCCAATAAATATTTATCCTTTCATACCGGCGGCGCCATCACTATTGACTCTGATCCTGAAAAGGAGTTCGAGGAATGTACGTTGAAGGCAGCAGCGATCACGGAAGTTTTAGGACAATAAAAAACCCGGATATACCGGGTTTTTTTAATAGCGTTATACAGTATTAGTTGGTGGTTCGTCCGCCTTTGTAGAACTGTCGCGCCTCAGGAAGCAGGTTCTGAATAGCCGCAATTCTTGTTTCATCGCTCGGGTGGGAACTTAAAAATTCCGGTGGTGCACCACCTCCTTGCTTGGCTGATGCCATGCGCTGCCAAAATCCAACAGCAGTATCAGGATTGTATCCGGCCATTGCCATAAATATTAATCCCAGGCGATCAGCCTCGCTTTCCTGGTTACGCGAATATTTTAACAAGGCAAGTTGTCCGCCTAATCCGTATAGTTGTCCCACGACTTGCTGCGTTCCCTGGGATCTGCCCCCAACGGCAGCCCCCACTATGGCGCCACCACCCTGGGCCAGGGTCATTTGTGAATACCTTTCTGCAGCATGCTGAGCAATTGCGTGGGCAATTTCATGTCCCATTACTGTAGCCAAACCTGCATCATCGCGGGTAACAGGTAAGATCCCGGAATAGATCGCAACCTTACCCCCTGGCATACACCAGGCATTAATATCTTTGCTATCTACCAGGGTAAACTGGTATTGATAGTTGTATTTATCTCCATATCCGTTTGCCTGCATGTACCGGTTAATCGCGCTGGCAAGTTTATTTCCTACGCTTCTGACTCGCTGGGCGTTTGTACCACTGGAAATAACCCGGGTGGAGGGATCCGAAAGGAATTGGGCATAAGCCTGGCTTGCCTGCTGCTGTAAAACCGCATCGTCTACCAGACTTAACTGGCTTCTTCCAGTGAGCGGGACCTGGGAACAGGATAGAAGCACAGAGCTTATAGCAACTGCGCCTATCATTTGTAATCTTTTCATAATTCTGTTTTAAAAATACGTTTGGTTGATTCTATTTCTTTTTAAACAGATTTACTTTGGATTCTTTACCTTTTATCAAACGTTCAATGTTCTTCTGGTGTGTAACCAATATCAGTATGCAAATACTCATTCCATATAAAACGACAGAACGTATCGGCGACTGGAATATAAATATGATACTTAGCGGAAAAGTGAATCCGGCAAGGATTGAACTAAGAGATACATATTTAGATATCATCAATACAATAATAAAAGTAAGAACGCAAAGCATCGCTGCTTCAGACTGTACTGCTAATATCATTCCAAATAATGTAGCTATCCCTTTTCCGCCCCTGAATCCTGCAAAAACCGGGAACAAATGACCCATAACAGCGCTGATACCTAAAGCAAGCTGATAATTTACAAACTGTACTGAATTTTGGGGGCCAGTGACCGAAAGACCGATCATATATGCCAAATTTGTAGCGGTATAGCCCTTGAAAATGTCAAGGAACATTACTGCGACCCCGGCTTTTTTTCCGAGCACCCTGAAAGTATTGGTTGCCCCTGCGTTCCCGCTTCCGTACTCACGTACATCAATCCCGTAAAAGGCCTGTCCAATCCATACTGCAGTAGGTATAGATCCGAAAAGGTACGCCAACAATAAAGCTGAGATCGAGTAAATTGAGATCATTCAGGTACAATAATACTAATTCAAACAGGTGTTAGGCTAGGATTTATTAATTAATTGCTCTTAACTGCCTTTAAACTGATATCGAGGCTTCTAACTGAGTGGGTCAATGCGCCCATAGATACATAATCCACACCGCATTGTGCATATTCCAGTACGTTATCTTCCGTAATGCCGCCGGAAGCTTCAGTAATAAACCTTTTATTGATCAGGGCTATTGCCTCCTTCAACTTATCAAATGTAAAATTATCCAGCAATATGCGGTCCACGCCGCTGCTACTTATAACTTCGTTCAGTTCAGACAAATTTCTTACTTCTATTTCAACGGGAATTTGAAGATTATTCAATTTAAGATATGCTTTTGCAGCTTCTACCGCTTTTGCTGTCCCACCCGCATAGTCGACGTGATTATCCTTTATCAGGATCATATCGTATAATCCGAAGCGATGATTTACACCCCCTCCTATCCTTACAGCAAGTTTCTCAAGATATCTTAACCCGGGGGTAGTTTTCCGGGTGTCGAGAACCTTAGTTTTGGTGCCACGGAGTATGCTAACAACCTTATTAGTGGTTGTGGCAATCCCGCTCATCCTTTGCATGGTATTTAAGATAAGGCGCTCAGCAATCAGGATGGAATGCACGCTGCCGTCAACATAAAATGCAATGTCGCCCGGGATAACTTCCTGTCCGTCTTTTATAAGGATCTCAACTGTTAACGCCGGGTCGACCACTTTAAAGATCTCAATCGCAACGGATACACCAGCTAAAATTCCCGTGTCTTTTACCAAAAGCTTTGCCCGCCCTTTCTGCCCTTTAGGAATAGTAGAAAGGGATGTGTGATCTCCTGAACCTACATCTTCAATAAGCGCCTGCCGGATGAATGGATAGAGGATGTCTGTGTCTAAATTCATTCGGAATGATTGAATTCAAAAATAGACATACTTATCGCAATTACTAAGGTTTATCATATTCAATTCGAATTTCTGCAACCAGAAACCGCTCTGCATTGCTGCTGAGCGATATAGAAATACGGAATTTATCTTTAGCAGACTGGAGTGACAAGATAGTAAGCTTATGATTTGGGTTTGAACTTAAGCGGTTAATAATTTTCACCGAGGCAGGCTTATTTTTTGTAAAGAAATCTCTAAGAATTATCTCGGCCTGTGCACTCGAATAGCTGTTTTTTTCTCCAAGAATATCTAACTCAACAACTGAAGGCAAATATTCCGCAATCTTTTCGGCCTGGGCAGTTTTAAAATATCCTGATAGCGTATCAATCACGTCTTTTTGCTGCGCCCTTGCGAAGGAAGACATGGTCAGAAAAAAAAATAAGACTATTAAAAATTTTTTTTTCATAATCACAGGATTTCATGCTAAAATTATGCCATGATGTAAATAGTGTATAATACTTTAAAGTGCAGGTGTATATTTGCATGTGGAAAATAAAAAAGCGATACTTCTCATATTGGATGGCTGGGGTTATGGAAAACGTGATATATCTGATGCTGCTCATGTAGCACAAACCCCATTTTTTGATCATTTAATTAGCACTTACCCCAATTCACGACTGGAAGCATCCGGTGAGGCTGTGGGCTTACCGGCCGGGCAAATGGGCAATTCCGAAGTTGGGCACATGAACCTCGGTGCAGGGCGCGTGATCTATCAGGATCTGGGACGAATTAATAAAGCGGTCAGGGACCAGGAACTGGTTACACATCCTGTCTTAAAATCTGCGTTTGATCATGCAAAGCAATTTAATAAGAATGTGCATTTTATAGGGTTATTGTCAAACGGTGGGGTGCATTCGCACATAGATCACCTTAAGGGCCTTTGTGATGCCGCCCGGCTCAACCATGTAAAAAACATATTCATACATCCTTTTATGGATGGCCGGGATACAGATCCAAATTCAGGCCTTCCATTTATCCTGGAGCTCGAAGGTCATCTTCAGAAATCAGGGGGAATTATCGCTTCGGCTATCGGGAGATATTATGCCATGGACCGTGATAACCGTTGGGAGCGGATTAAATTAGCCTACGATCTTCTTGTACATGGTAAAGGGAAAGCAAGCAACGATATTACAGACAGCATTCAAAAATCATATGACGAAGGGATCACTGATGAATTTATTGAACCTATAGTAAGGATTGATAACGACGGCATACCCGTTGGAAAGATAGATCCCGGAGATGTTGTGATCTGTTTCAATTTCCGCACGGACCGTGGAAGGGAAATCACCACTGCCCTGACCCAAAAAGCTTTCCCGGATTACGGGATGGAGCCTATGCCGCTCTACTACGTTACGATGACAAGCTATGATGATACATTCCAAAATGTTCATACGGTATTTACAAAAGACGATTTGAGGAATACCCTCGGAGAAGTACTGGAGAGCAACTTCAAAAATCAGGTACGAATTGCTGAAACTGAAAAATATCCCCACGTAACTTTCTTTTTTTCCGGGGGAAGAGAGACGGAATTCTTACAGGAAAAGCGCCTTTTAATTCAATCGCCTAAAGTAGCTACCTATGACCTTAAGCCGGAAATGGGAGCAAGGGAAATTGCTTCTGTAATGTGTAGCGAGCTGCAAACCGGCTGGCCTGATTTCGTATGCCTTAATTTTGCAAACCCTGACATGGTCGGTCATACTGGGGTTTTTACCGCAGTAGTAAAAGCGATTGAAACTGTTGACGAGTGTTTAAGGGCTGTAGTTGAGTGCGGCATCTCTAATGGATATTCATTTATCATCCTGGCAGACCACGGAAACGCAGACTTTATGATCAATGCCGATGGCTCTCCAAACACCGCTCATACAACCAACCTGGTCCCATGTATTTTGATCGATAAAGATTTTCATCATATAAGTGATGGCAAACTGGGCGACGTGGCGCCAAGTATCCTTACTTTAATGAATATTCCTGTACCGGAAATCATGACCGGAAATATCTTAGTGTCCTGATGTTAACCCGCATGATGATCATGTTCTCACTATTCATTGCTTCATGCAGTGAATCTGAACAGAGATCTGTTCCTAAGTACATCGATCTAAAGAGATTTTTCGAGGGAGAGATCGTGCGTTTTGAAAAGCAGAAAGTTAAAATTGACAAGTCTGTAAGCCGAAATGGTGTTTCTGAAAGCAAAAAAAATATATCTGTGAACTGGAAGGATGAGCTTGGTTTGTTCATCGAATCAGATATCAATAAACCCGCCTGGAAAAATAGTTATAGAATAACCGCAGATAGTACGCAGACCTTATATACCGCACTGGACGGCAGCCTTCGTACCCGTTCAATAGGTATCAAAAAGAATCAGCAAGGTCGTGTGATACAGATTTCTATTATAAACCGCACTGCAAATAACCTTTACAGCTCCACTGAGGAGCTAAGCTATGTTCCAGATTCTGAGTATAAGATCATCAAGCGCCAGGACATAACATTCCTGGGCAATAACCACTATGAAATCACAGGAGTTCTGAAATAATCCCCCCAATAAATTATTTTTTTTTCCGTTGATAGTCCAAGTAGTATGGTACGTATAATTTTAGGACTTTCTGCGTTTCTCCTATTTTCAAGCATAGGTAGTCGGCCAGGGACAGCTAACGCAGCAGTTTCCAGGAACTTTCAAAATGAATTCCTTACCAGGATAAATAACGTTCGCACATCCGGCTGCAGATGCGGAGGCACATACATGCCACCCGTTAAGCCGCTTCTATGGAACACTTTACTGGAAAGATCGGCTTCCGGTCATGCTAGCGACATGTCGAAACGTAAATATTTCGCCCATACAAGCCTCTCCGGAAAAACAATCAAAAATCGTATCGAGGAGGCTGGGTATACCCTTTCAGGCATGAGGAGATATGTTATTGGGGAAAACATTGCTGTCGGTCAGCGTTCTGTTGAAGATGTGATGAAAAGCTGGATAAAAAGCGAAGGCCATTGTAAGAACATTATGAATAATAATTTCCGGGAAATTGGCGTTGCAAAAAATAACCTGTACTGGGTACAGGATTTTGGAATGCGGGCAGCGAAGGATTGAGGTATGGGGCCTGAGGTATGAAGTCTGACACATCCTAGCTCAGACTTCATACATCAGACTTCA
>JBBJNR010000006.1:0-58976 GCA_037719315.1 Daejeonella sp. | reverse complement strand
GACCTACCCCTAATTCAAGTCCTGCATATAGCTTTTCGCGTCGGCAAGCTGTGTAGTAATGTCCTTCCGGCCAGGCGTGATGGTCAGAACTTTCTCAAAATCGCTTATACACATTTTAAAAGCGCCTACGGCTTTGTTCTTATCATAAAAGTTAGGAATTTTCTGGCCCTTAAGAACCCCATAATCGCGGTATGCAACAGCACGGTTTTGATACAGCTTAACATCTTCGGAATTGAGGTCTATTGCTTTTGAAAAATCCCTGATGGACGACAGGAGCAATCTTTCGCGATCAGGGTTAGATATGCCCTTCGTTTCATTGGCCATAATATTCCGCGCTTTTCCACGATAATAATAAGCGCTGTTTTCACCCGGCTTTAAGGATATAACCCTGTTAAATGTGCTGACGGCTTTAGTATAATTTCCTGAATGATAGTAGGAATATCCAAGCATGTACAAGGTATTTACATCTGTGGAATCAGTAGCGAGAGCTTTTTCAAGGCTCGAAACAGCTAGCTTAAAATTTCCATCAATAAGCGCCTTCTGTCCCATCTTGTAACTGGAACTTTGAGCAAGTGTAATACCAGAACAGCAAATAAATAATAATAAAAGTGTAGTTGATTTCATTTAGGTTTAAAAGATTATTTCGTTCTAATAACGGTGTAATGGTTAGATTATTTTTAAATGTACTACTTTTAGTAAACACAAGAAAAAAAATCCATTACAGATCTTCAATTAAGAATACAAATTTAAGTTTGTTTGGCAGCGTCTATTCCATAAATTAATTGACGAAGATATCCAGACATTGTTGACATTAATACATACCGCAGACGGTATATTTGTCCGCTTATTAATTTAAATCTGCCTATTTTGATCCTTTAATCGAATTGGCACATGCCTTGCACTTTTAAGCTTACCGGGCTTTAATACGCAAAAACAAAAAATAGACTGTCATTATGACGTTTTTAAAGATATAGATGAGTAATTACGACAACTTTAATTTTAACCGCACACTACCTTTAATTAATGAAGATACAGAGTTCTTTCCTTTAATGTCCCAGGAGGACGAGGAGGAAATGAACAATGAAGACACCCCGGATGTCTTATCTATTCTGCCTTTACGAAATACCGTGCTGTTTCCAGGGGTAGTAATACCAATTACCGTTGGACGGGATAAATCAATTAGGCTTATCAAAGATGCATACCGTGGCGACCGGATTATTGGTGTCGTTTCCCAGCGCGATGTAGGTATTGAAGATCCTGCATTCGAGCAGTTGAATGAAGTAGGAACAGTTGCCCTGATCATCAAAATGCTTCAGATGCCTGATGGTAATACCACAGTTATCATTCAGGGGAAGCAGCGCTTCCGCCTGAACCAGGAAGTTCAAAGCGACCCGTATATTAAAGCTTCCATTCAAAAGTTCGAAGAACTTCGTCCGAAAGTGGATAAAGAATTTAAAGCTCTGATGGCGTCCATAAAGGAAATGGCCATGCAGATCATACAGCTCTCACCAAATATTCCAAGTGAAGCCGGTATTGCGATCAAAAATATTGAAAGCACCTCTTTCCTGATCAATTTTATCTCCTCCAATATGAATGCTGACGTTGCTGCAAAGCAACAAATGCTGGAGGTGGCCAACCTTCGCGAAAGGGCAAGAATGGTTCTGGGCCATCTGACCGTTGAACTTCAGATGCAGGAACTAAAAAATCAGATACAATCTAAAGTGCGGGTTGATCTGGATAAACAGCAGCGAGATTATTTCTTAAATCAGCAGCTAAAAACCATCCAGGAGGAACTTGGCGGAAACTCTCCCGACCTTGAAGTTGACAATCTGAGACTTCGGGCATCTAAGAAGAAGTGGGCTAAAGAACCGACACAACACTTTGATAAGGAGATAGAAAAATTAGTGAGGATGAACCCTGCCGCAGCAGATTATTCCATTCAAATTAATTATCTCGAACTTTTACTCGATCTTCCGTGGAATGAGTTCACTAAGGATAATTTTGATCTGAAGAGAGCTGAAAAAGTTCTTGAAAAGGATCATTATGGCCTTGAAAAGGTAAAGCAAAGGATTATTGAATACCTCGCTGTACTAAAGTTAAAGCATAATATGAAGGCTCCTATCCTCTGCCTGGTGGGGCCTCCGGGAGTTGGTAAAACTTCGCTGGGAAAGTCCATAGCCAAAGCTCTGGGAAGAAAATATGTCCGGATGGCGCTCGGGGGAATTCGCGACGAAGCAGAGATTAGAGGGCATCGCAAAACGTACATTGGCGCCATGCCCGGCAGGATAATCCAATCGATTAAGAAGGCAGGAACATCAAATCCGGTATTTGTACTGGATGAGATAGATAAAGTTGGCAATGATTTCCGGGGCGACCCATCTTCGGCGCTGCTCGAGGTCTTGGATCCTGAACAGAACAATGCTTTTTATGATCATTATGTTGAAGTAGATTACGATCTGTCAAGTGTGATGTTCATAGCTACAGCGAATTCTTTAAGCAATATCCAGCCTGCTTTATTGGATCGAATGGAAATCATTGAAGTGAATGGATATACCATTGAAGAGAAAATAGAAATAGCCAAGCGGCATCTATTACCGAAACAGCGCGAACAGCATGGGTTAAAAAGCAGCAATATCACCTTGAAATCCCAGGTTATTGAAAAAGTTATAGAAGATTACACGCGTGAATCAGGGGTACGCGGACTTGAAAAAAAGGTGGGATCTCTCGTAAGAGCTATAGCTACAAAAATTGCGATGGACCTGGAATATAATTCATCGGTCAGCAAAACTGACGTTGAAAAATTTCTCGGCCCTCCCATTTTCGATAAAGATCTGTATGAAGGGAACGATGTCGCAGGTGTAGTGACAGGGCTCGCCTGGACACAGGTTGGAGGAGACATTTTATTTATTGAAGCCAGTTTAAGTCCCGGCAAGGGAAAATTATCGCTAACGGGCAACCTGGGTGATGTGATGAAAGAATCTGCAACTATTGCCATGGCTTACTTACGCGCCCATTCCTCTAAGTTCAGCATTGACCATCGCTTGTTTGATCAATGGGATGTACATGTTCACGTGCCTGCCGGGGCTACTCCAAAGGATGGCCCATCTGCTGGGATCACCATGCTTACAGCGCTGACTTCGGCATTTACGCAACGGCAGGTTAAGCCGCATCTGGCTATGACTGGTGAGATTACCCTTCGTGGAAAGGTTTTGCCCGTGGGAGGTATCAAGGAAAAGATCCTTGCGGCCAAACGTGCGAATATAAAAGATATCATCCTATGCAGATCCAATCAAAAGGATATCCTGGAAATTAAAGAAAGCTATATCAAAGATCTCAATTTCCATTACGTTACCGAAATGAGAGAGGTTATTGACCTCGCACTTATTGCAGACAAAGTTAACAACGCAATAGATCTTACAGTAAAGGAGCCGGTTCCGTCGGTTTTAAATTAAATCCATGTATATATTAAGATCTTAATATATATCTTTAATTATTATTTTTTTTAACTGAGATCACAAATGAGAAATTTATACCTAACGTTTATCACTATATTTTTTGTTACGGCAGCCTTAGGTCAGGATAAGCTTCATAAAAAAGGCGGTGAAATTATAGAGGTAAAAGTAATCGAAGTAGGCACCGATGAAATCAAATACAAGATATTTAGTAATCAAACAGGCCCGGTCTATTCTTTGGATAAAGACAGAATCATAAAAATCATATATCAGAATGGCCAGGTCGAAACTTATCAAAGTAATCTAAAGGACCCGGAATTATACGCCGATCAAGCTAAAAACGCTATTAAAGTCAATTTCTTAGCGCCATTGCTGGGATATACCCAATTGAATTTCGAGCACAATCTGCGGCCCGGCAGAGGATATGAACTATCGCTGGGTATCATAGGTCTGGGCAAAAGACAAGACATTGGCTCTTTCTATGATGCAACAACGCAAACCAACACCACAACCTACCGGAAAGCCACAGGCGTATTTTTGGGAGGGGGATATAAGTTTTCCAAGCTCCCCGATTTTGTAAATAAAGGGGCAAAATATAGCCATGTTTTGCAAGGTACCTATGTTAAGCCTGAACTGTCATTTGGGGTTTATGGACAAAATGTTTACACGAACGCTCCGGGGGGTGGAATCAGGCCTCAGGCAAATAGGGAGACTATAGCTTTTGGAGGGCTTCTCGTTAATCTTGGCAAACAATGGGTTCTTGGTGAGCTTTTATTAATAGATCTCTATGGAGGCCTCGGTTATGCTATTGATAACCGCAGCCGCGACGACGCTAATTCAGAGTTTTATTATAACGATTATATCGGAAATCACTATGCCTTAACAACAGGGGCTGATAGCGGAGTAGGTTTTACCGGAGGATTTAAAATTGGTTTATTAATAAATAAGAAGAAAAATTAAAGATCATTTGTATTTGAATGAATATTAAACTTCGACCTGGCTGGTTGAAGTTTTTTTATGTTTAGCAGTCGTTACTTTATGAAACTATCTCATTTGCTTTGGCCCATTCTATTATGCATTCCTTGCATCACCTATAGCCAGCAGGCACATTTCAAAAATCAATTCGGTTTCAGGACTGATAACGATGCCTATCTCGCATACGGGCAGGACAGGTATTATACTAACGGCTTGTTTATTTCTTTCAGAAGAGCTACAGATCAAAGTAAGTTAAAGAAGCTAAATAAATTGATCTGGGAGATTGAGGGCGGCCAGAAGATGTACAACCCGCAATCCGGGAATATTGCGGATATCACTTTGGTAGACCGGCCTTTTGCAGCTTACTTATACGCCGGGGGAAGCGTCAATATGTTATTTAACTCCGAAAATGCTTTGAAAGTGAGCTTCCAGTTGGGAACAATAGGACCTGATGCAAAGGGGAAAGAAACTCAGGAACTGTTACACCGTATAGTTGGATTTTATGAGATTAAAGGCTGGGAATTTCAGGTAAACAATGAACCTGCAGTAAATACGGTAATAGATTATAAGCATTTTCTGCACCGTTCGGGATCGGGAGCAACTGATTTTACAGTCAATTCGTATTTAAATGCAGGAAATACCTTTTCAGGTGCGGGGGCAGGAATCTTATTCCGTGCGGGAGACCTGAGACAGCTCTTCCATTCTGCGAGCACCGAAAGCGTACTGTCCAACAACAGTGCTTCCAGCGATCTGGATGAACGTGAATTTTTCTTTTATGCGAAACCTATGCTGCATTATATTGCTTATGATGCGACCATAAAAGGCGGATTATTCAGAAATGACAAGGGCCTTGTAACATTTAATGTTAAACCACTGGTTTTCAGCCAGCAAGCAGGTCTGATTTATTCCAAAAACCGGTGGACAGCCGATTTTTCCGTTATTTTTAAGTCACGGGAGCTTAAAAGCACAGCTAAACCTCATCAATATGGTTCGGCTGCACTTTACTACAGCTTCAATTAATCCCACAAATCTTTTCTTCGGCTGATCTTTTTAAGGGCCGTCGACTGTTTCAGCTTAAGCCTTTTCTCAACTACACTCTTTCCCGGCCTCGTGGCTTTACGCGATTTCGGTTGATACAGGGCATTCTTAAGTAAGACCAAAAGTTTTTCCAGGCTTTTCTGCTTATTAACTAACTGGTTCCTATCCTCCTGGGTAATTATTTGTAAAATCCCCTCCGAATTTATTTTATTGGCAAGCTTTTGCTGCACTAAACCCTTTTGATCTTCTGATAAGAGTAAAGAAGTCTTAACATTCAGGTTCAATTCTACCTTACTCGATACCTTGTTAACGTTCTGTCCTCCTTTACCGCCGCTGCGTGAAGTTTTAAATGTGATCTCCTTTAAAAGATCTTCTTTTGAAAAATTCATATTCGAAAATACTAATTGAAAGAGCAAAGAACCAAGAACCAGCTTCAGGACTTGATTTTATTCCCCTGAGATGAGGTACTTAGATCAATGATTCCATAAAAAGCAAACATAATTGATAATAGTCAAAATTTGAGGTCTTTGATCTTTGCTGTTGGTTCTTTATTATTAAGTTCATGGTTCTCATTAAATTAATAATTTAGACCCTAACATCCGAAGCAAAGCTTAAATTTGTACCTGATGAGCAAAAACATCATAATAGCCATAGACGGTTATTCATCCTGCGGAAAAAGCACGATAGCAAAAGCCCTGGCTAAAAAGCTGCACTTTGTATATATAGACAGCGGTGCAATGTACCGGGGTGTTACTTTATACTTTTTAAGAAATAACATTGACCTGCAGGATCATGAAGCTATTGAAACAGCCCTTGAAAATATCCATTTAAACTTTCATTCCAGGGATTACCAGAGCCATATAACATTAAACGACGAAGATATTTCTGAGGAGATCCGCCAGATGCCGGTTTCTGAATTAGTTAGTGATGTGAGCGCTATCAAAGAAGTTCGGAGAGAAATGGTGAGGCAGCAGCAGCGGATGGGAAAGTCCAAGAATATCGTAATGGATGGCAGAGATATTGGCACTGTTGTATTTCCCGATGCAGATCTAAAATTATTTATGACGGCAGATCCAAAAGTGCGGGCTGAAAGACGTTTTAAAGAACTGATGCTCAAGGGTGATGATGTTACGATGGAGGAGGTCTTTGAAAATCTGGCACACCGCGATTTTCTGGATACTACAAGAAGGGAAAGTCCCCTTATACGTGCCGGGGATGCCATCGTACTTGATAATACTGGCATAGATCAAACACAGCAGCTGGATTTTGCCCTAGGCCATATATTACCTTTATTGAATAGGTCAGTCGTGGATTAATCCGCTTCCTCATCTTTCTGATCTTCCCGAAGATCATCAAAAGAATTATGCATCTGTTCGTCGAAAGGTTTTTCGTGGAGAACAAAGTTGTTATCATTGTCCTCCGCATTATCCCTTTTTTTTACTTCTATGAGCTTGTCCGTGCCCTTCTTACTTGTTGATACATCGTCTTTCCTGGCAATATTATTCAGCCTGGGATCTGCTTGAATTTTATCTTTACTCATAATTTCTTTTACTAGGGTAACATAGCTTGATATGAAATGTTTTTTGGCGCCGGATCAAAACATCTTATACTCAGGAAAATAAAGCACGAAAATGTTTTTTAATAAAAATGAATTTTTCTACCTTTGCAGTCCGATTTAAATTGGAAAAAGGAGATATATTAATTAATGGCCAAAAAACTAGAAGCCGAAAAGGAGTTAACAGCTAAACAAGCAGAACTTCAGGGCGAAGAAACCACTACGGTTAAAGAAAAAGAAACTATTGAATCAGAAGCTGATTCAGTATCGATTGAAGAGATCAAATCAAAAACTATGATCACCCCTACCGGCGATTTCGACTGGGACGCGGATGATAAAGGTTTTGGAAATTACAGCGATGAAGACCGTGAAAAGTTAGAGCAGCTGTATGCAGGAACTTTTAATTCGATAAACAAGGGCGAGATCATCTCGGGTATTGTTGTATCAATTAATAACAAAGATGTAGTATTGAACATCGGATTTAAATCTGATGGCTTGGTATCATTATCTGAATTCCGTGATACACCGGACCTTAAGGTTGGTGATTCAGTTGATGTATTTGTAGAATCTCAGGAAGATGCTAACGGACAGTTAGTATTATCGCGCAAGCGTGCAAAAACTCAGCGTTCATGGGAGACTATCAATGAAGCATTGGATCAGGACAAAATCATCACAGGTTTTGTTAAAAGCCGTACAAAAGGTGGTCTTATTGTGGATATCATGGGTGTCGAGGCATTCCTTCCGGGATCCCAGATCGACATCAAGCCTATCCGCGATTACGATATCTATGTTGGCAAAACAATGGAATTCAAGGTTGTTAAGATCAATCATGAATTCAAAAACGTTGTTGTATCCCACAAGGTGCTTATTGAAGACGATTTAGAAAATCAAAAAACCGAGATCGTTGCTAAACTTGAAAAAGGTCAGGTACTTGAAGGTACTGTGAAGAACATCACTGATTTTGGTGTGTTTATCGACCTTGGCGGCGTAGACGGCTTATTACACATAACAGATATTTCATGGGGCCGCATAGAGCATCCGCGTGAAGTATTAAACCTTGATCAGAAGATCAATGTAGTTGTTTTAGATTTCGATGACGAGAAAAAACGTATCGCTTTAGGTTTAAAACAATTAACACCACATCCTTGGGAAGCTTTAGATACTAACTTAGAAATTGGTTCCAAGGTTAAGGGCAGAATAGTTACTGTTGCTGATTATGGCGCATTCCTTGAGATCACTCCTGGAGTTGAAGGCCTGATCCACGTATCAGAAATGTCGTGGTCTCAAAATCTTCGCAACCCTCAGGAATTCCTGAAAGTTAGCGATGAGGTTGAAGCACAAGTATTGACATTGGATCGTACTGAGCGCAAAATGAGCTTAGGTATCAAACAACTTACTCCTGATCCATGGAAAAATATCGGCGATCGCTACCCTATCGGAAGCAAGCACAAAGCTGTTGTTAAGAACATGACTAACTTTGGAGTTTTCGTTGAGATAGAAGAAGGAATTGATGGATTGATCCACATTTCTGATCTTTCATGGTCTAAAAAGGTTAACCATCCGAATGAGTTCACCAAAGTTGGTGAAGAATTAGACGTGGTTGTTTTAGAGCTTGACGAGGCTAACCGCAAATTAAGCTTAGGCCACAAGCAGCTTGAAGAGAATCCTTGGGAAACTTTCGAAACTGTATTCACACTCGATTCTATCCATGAAGGAACAGTATTAAAAGTAACTGATAAGGGCGCTATCATTGCATTGCCTTATGGTGTGGAAGGATTCGCTCCTACCAAGCACATGGTAAAAGAGGATAGCTCATCTGTAAAAGCAGAAGAAACAGCAGATTTCAGAATAATTGAATTCAATAAAGATTCTAAACGTATAGTAGTTTCTCATGCCCGCATTTGGGAAGAGGCAAAAGCTGAAGAACGTAAAGAAGAGTTCAATGCGAAGAAGAAAGAGGCTAAAGCAACTACCAGCGCTGTTAAAAAAGTGAAGGAGTCAGTTGAAAAATCAACTTTAGGCGACCTTGGCGTATTGGCACAATTGAAAGAGAAGATGGAAGGTGCAGAAAGCAAGGCCAAAAAAGCGAAGAAAACCGAAGATGATGCTGCCGCAGCAGTCGCAAAACCTGAGGCTGCTGAAGAAGCTGAAGAAAAAGCAGAATAAATTAGCTCTATACTTACTATTCAAACCTCCCGCAAAACGGGAGGTTTTTTTTGTAATCATATTATCCTGCTTCTGTTGGGTTTATTTAATCCTTTACCGGCGGCTTTCTGCTTTTAGCTTAAGCCTTTGGGCTTTCACCATTTTTTCCTATTTTTGCTCAAATTAAAGCACTGATGCAAAATTTAACCTTGCTAGACGGTCATAAATTCCAGATCACCATTCAGCGTCTTTGTCATCAGTTAATAGAAAATCACGATCTTTTCACTAATTCAGTCATTATCGGGATCCAGCCGCGGGGGATATTTCTGGCTAAGCGCATCCTGGATGAACTCCACAAAAAATTACCTAACACAATCATTCAAAGCGGAAATCTTGACATCACCTTTTTCAGGGATGACTTCCGCACGAAAGAAGGTTTAATTCCCAGCAGTACCCAAATGGATTTTATCATTGAAGGGAAAAAGGTAATCATCGTAGATGATGTTCTATGGACGGGGCGAACCATCCGCGCAGCATTGGATGCACTTCTAGCCTTCGGAAGGCCGGCCAAAGTAGAACTTCTAACACTTGTTGACAGGCGCTATTCAAGGCACTTACCCATTGAAGCAGACTATATCGGAATTAAGGTAGATACCATAGATTCACAAAAAGTTATTGTAAGCTGGAAAGAAACTGATCAGGAGGACAAGGTTATATTACTCTCAGAAAAATAATGGCGGAAACAATTCAAACATTAAGTACAAAACACCTTCTGGGTATAAAGGATCTCACAAAAAGAGATATTGAATTAATTTTTGAAACAGCCGATACATTTAAAGACGTCCTGAACCGCCCCATCAAAAAAGTTCCCTCTTTACGTGATGTTACGATAGCTAACATCTTTTTTGAAAATTCCACCCGTACGCGCTTATCCTTTGAATTGGCACAAAAAAGACTATCTGCTGATACGGTGAATTTCGCTGCGTCATCTTCGTCAGTCAGTAAGGGGGAAACTCTAATTGATACTGTTAATAATATACTATCCATGAAAGTGGATATGGTAGTTATGAGGCACCCTTATCCGGGAGCTGGCGTGTTTCTAAGTAAACATGTTAATGCACAGATTGTAAATGCCGGGGATGGCGCGCATGAGCATCCCACCCAGGCTCTTCTCGACGCATTCTCGATTCGCGAAAGGTATGGCGAAGTAGCTGGAAAGAAAGTCGCCATAATCGGCGATGTGCTTCATTCAAGGGTAGCACTTTCAAATATTCTCTGCCTTCATAAACTGGGGGCCGAAGTTATGGTTTGCGGACCCAGTACTCTTATTCCAAAATATATCCACACTCTTGGTGTTAAGGTCGAGCACAACCTGATCAAAGCTCTCAACTGGTGTGATGTGGCAAATATGCTTCGCATACAGCTCGAAAGGCAGGATATTAAATATTTTCCTTCCTTAAGGGAATATTCTATGATGTACGGACTAAACAAACAAATCCTGAACTCTCTCGAAAAAGAGATCATTGTGATGCATCCCGGCCCGATAAACCGGGGCGTAGAGATTACGAGCGATGTGGCTGACAGCAAACAATCTATCATCCTTGATCAGGTTGAAAATGGGGTGGCTATTCGGATGGCGGTGCTGTATCTTCTCGCCAATCAGCGCAATTGATTTCAGCAGGCACACGTTATAAATCTCGGGGATTAATACCATGTTTTATTTATCATCGTTAAATGGTCTGTTTTCAACAGATGTTAATTACTAATGTGAATTCCTTAGGCCGCTTTAGGTAATTTCGCATCAACTATTTTGGTTACTTATGCTCAGAAAATACATATTCAACGCGTTTCTTTTCACTTTTTTCACTTTACCGGCTCTGGCTCAAAACACTTCATGGTTTGAGTTAAATCAATCATATAAAACTGGTTTGGAGCTTCTTGAAAAAGGTAGATTTGCTGCGGCTTCCAATCAGTTCGAGAAGATTGAGCAATCTTGGATGAATTCATCGGTAAGGGCGGAATCGAGTCCGGAGATTAGCCTGCTGCAGGAAAATGCTAAATATTATCAGGCAGTGTGCGCACTTGAACTTGGAAACGATGATGCCGAAGCCTTATTCCTTAAATTTATAGCCCAATACCCGGTAAACAATCATACGAAGCTCGCTTTCTATCAGGTTGGCCGTTCTTATTTTGCTCAAAAAAACTACCCTAAAGTAATCGAATGGCTGAATAAGCTTGATCGTAATAGTCTTTCAGGAAAAGAGTCTGCAGAATATCGTTTCAAACTTGCTTATTCCTATTTTGAACTAAAAGACTATAAAAATGCCGAACCTTTGTTTGCACAGCTAAAAGACGAGCAGAATATTTACAGGGAACAGTCTATATACTATTATGCTTATATCAATTACCTATCGGGAAATTATAAAAATTCATTGAAGGAATTTGAACGTCTCAAGGGCTCTCAAGCTTATGAAAACACTTACCCTTACTATATTTCTGCCTTGTATTTTTTAGATAAGCGTTACGACGATGTACTATCCTATGCTATTCCCCTCTTAAAGTCAACTACACAGCTTTATGAGACTGAAATGTTCAGGATTGTTGCTGCTTCATATTTTGCCAAATCTGATTACAAGAATGCAGGACTCTATTATCAGAACTTCCAGCAAAAAGATCTTGGCAAAACGCAAAACAACCAGGACAACTACCAGATTGGCTACACCTGGTTTAAGCTCAGCGATTATAAAAAAGCCATAATAGAGCTGGAAAAACTTGCTGCGACTGATGAATATTTTCAGAATGGTATGATTGCTCTGGGTGAATCATTTCTTAAGACAGATAATAAGCAGGGCGCCCGAAACGCATTTTTCAAAGCTTCTAAAATGACATTCGATAAAGAACTGCAGGAAGAAGGGTTGTTTAATTACGCAAAGTTATCGTATGAGCTTGATTTTCATCAAGTTGCATTGGATGCTACCCAGCTGTTCATCAAAACCTATCCACGGTCTAAGAAACTTGATTCCGCAAAAACATTGTTGGGTGAGATACTACTGACTACCAAAAATTACAAAGATGCTATCGATATTTTAGAAAGCATTCCAAATAAGAATAGGGAAGCCAACGAGGTTTATCAGAAAGTCACGTACTACAGGGGACTAGAATTCTACAACGAACGAGCGTTCCAAAATGGCATTTCAATGTTCATGCGTTCGAATGCCAATGCAGTGGACGATGATATTGAGTCCTTATCAACCTATTGGCTTGCAGAAGCTATGTACGAAGTAAGGAAATTTGGTGAATCGGTGGATAATTTCGAGAAGTTTCTTGATCTGCCAGCGTCGAGGCAGACTGAGGTTTACAATTTTGCCCATTATGCGCTCGGTTATGCTGCTTTTGAGCATGAAAGCTACCGTAAGGCCGTAGCAAGCTTCGGCCGTTTTCTTCAGGGTAATGAAAACGATAAGAACACTATAAACGATGCCGTTTTGCGACTTGCTGACTCCTACTTTGTGCTAAAAGACTACGGCAATGCACTAACCTATTACAACAGGATCCTTGCTGCAAATGCCGCCGGAGAAGACTACGCTTTATTTCAGCGTGGTATGATTCAGGGCTTGCAGGGGCAAAATGACGTTAAAATCGCTACGCATAAATCTCTATTGCAACAATATCCTAAGTCGAACTATGCAGATGATGCAGGATTTGAAATTGCTTACACTTATTTCATAAAGAATGATTTCGATATCGCAAAAACTGATCTTAGCGCGTTAATTGAAAAATATCCAAGAAGCAGCTACGTGCCGCGAGCGTTGATAACTATCGGATTGGTGCAATTAAACCAGGACCAGGATGATGCCGCGATAGAAACCTTTAAACGGGTGATCAGCGAATACACAACGACAGACGAGGCGAAGCTGGCATTAGAGTCCATCAAAAATATTTACCTGGAGAGATCTGATGCCGCGGGTTTTCTGGCTTATGCTAACGGTACAAGCATAGGAAACCTCAGTACGTCCGAACAGGACAACATTACTTTCCAGGCAGCTAATAATCGGTTTTTAAAAGGGGATTATCAGGGAACTTTTGAAGCTATAAATGCTTATTTCGACAAGTTTACAAATAAGCCGATCCATGACAAACATGCTCGATTTATTCGCGCGGAAAGCCTGGTAAAGCTGAATCGTCCGGATGTTTCAATTCCTGACTACGAATATATTCTCAACGACTGGACAAGTGATTACACAGAGAGGGCTTTAATCAGCATTTCTAAGATCTATCTTGGGCAGAAAAAGTATAATGAAGCCATCGTTCATCTTAAAAAGCTTGAGTTAACCTCTGAATACAGGGCTCATTATGGCTTTGCCGTTAATAATCTTATGGAAGCTTACGCCAACATCAAAATGCCTGATGAAACTCTTAAATATGCTCAATTTATCAGGGAATCAGAGAAGTCCTCTGAGGAAGAGAAATTCAGGGCCGATCTGTATTCAGGGAAGGCTAACCTCGTTATCGGTGATACCCTTCAAGCAATGAAACATTTTACCGGTGTGGCTGACAAAACTCAAACGGTAACAGGGGCGGAAGCGAAATACAACGTGGCCAATCTCCAGTATCTGAAAAGAGACTACAAAACTTCGCTGGCTACGTCTTTTGACCTGACCAATAAAATGCCTTCCCATGATTACTGGGTCGCGAAAACCTATATCTTAATTGCCGACAATTATATTGGATTGAAAGATACTTTCCAGGCAAAAAGCACGCTTCAGAGTATTATAGACAATTATGAAAGTGATGATGATGACATCCTTGCGCTTGCTAAACAAAAACTTGAAACACTAAATAAAAATTAACAACAGATGAACATCAAATTTTTAAGATATAGCCTGCTGGTAAGTTCTTTGTGTTTCGCTTTCGCAGCCTCAGCACAGGATAAACCACAGCCCAGCCCTCCCACAGGAACCCTTACAGAGGAAATTGAAGTTGTACGCCCTTATAAACCAGTACTTGCCGACGCTGTAAAAATCCGTCGCAACCCGGACCTAAAGAATGAAACGCCGTTTAAACCCGTTCTTACATATACTATTATAGATAAAAAGCTTGAGCTTAATTCAAATATTAAAGAACTGCAGGCACAGAAAATGGCTGATGAACAGGCAGTAGTTTTAAGTAATAATTATGCGAAAGGGGCTGCTGGCAATTTCGGTACTGCCCTTGGCGAAGTATATGTAAATACCGGACGTGATCAGGCATTACAGGCAGGAGTATTCTTTAAGCACCTTTCCCAACAGGGAGAGCTAGACAAACAGCAATTTTCCAGACAGGAAGTTGGAGTCTTCGGAAGATCTATCGCCGACTCTTATTCTGTGTCCGGCAACTTGGGTTACGACAGATATTCCACATTTTTTTATGGATTCAATCCAGTATCCTCTGCTCCTGTTTCAATGGACAGGCAGCGATTTGGTACAATCAGTGGTCAGGTTGAATTAATGAACAATTATTCTGAAGCTTCAACTTTAGATTATGCTGTGAATGTGAATGCTTACCGGTTCACTAATATCGACGAGGCAAGTGAAGGTACTTTCCTAATCAGCGGATCTGTAAACAAGGCGATGAGTATATTCAATGCCGGCATTAACGCATCTGCTGATCTAACTTCTGTTAAGGATGAAGCTTATAAAATAGGCAACAGCATCCTTCGGGCAAACCCCTATGTAAAGCTTCAGGGGAAAGGCTTTTTGCTTAATGTGGGTGCAAATATAGTACAGGAATTTGGCGAGCGCAGCCGCACAAATATATTCCCTGCTGTTTCTGCAGAAGTTCATGTGATTACAGATTATGCCATACTTTTTGGTGGTCTTAGCGGAGATGCACTGAAAACATCTCTTAGAGATCTCGGAATGGAGAACCCTTACCTGAGTAAAAATATCAGCATTCAGAACTCCCTTGAGAAAATGAACATCCATGCCGGATTAAAGGGAAATACCGGTGCAGAATTTGGATATAAAGTGCTGGCTTATTATAAAACCGTGGGAGACCTTCAATTGTTCATGAATGACCCGGCGCAGGTTAATCGTTTCAATGTTATATACGACAACGGAAACAGCAAGATCTTTGGATTCGAAGGGCAACTGAGTGTAAAGGCTTCTGACGTGCTAAGTATCACCGGGAAGGCTAATCTTTATGATTATGAACTTGCAACTCAGCAGGAAGCCTGGTTTAAACCTTCATTGCGCCTTAGTTCAAATGCCCGTGCTCAGTTAAGCCAGAAGCTTTTCGTGGACGGCGAGCTATTATTTCAGGGTGAAACTTACGCCAGAACTATGGCTTCCAGTCTGCCATCAGGCGAACAAATTGTAAAGATCAAAAGCTTCATGGATCTGAGCGCAGGTGCGGGATATCAGGTTAACCCGAAAATTGGTGTATTTCTAAGGGCAAATAACCTCTTAGGTAATTCCTACCAGAAATACTTATATTATTCAAAACTGGGACTGAATATTTTCGGAGGGTTGAATTACTCATTCTGATGCTTTGTTTTTGCTGCGTGAAAATTTAAATTTAACTTTACCCGAATGGATATTGGCTTTTACATGACAGATTTGTTGCGTGATCAGGATGAAGTAAGTCTTCCTGGTTTAGGAACATTTACCAACGTAAGGGTGCCGGGGTCATATGATCAAACTACTAACTCTTTTCTGCCTCCCGGACATCGGGTTTCATTCAGTAATGTCCCGTCAGAATATAATTCGCTATCAGAATATATAAGTAGCAAAAAAAACCTTTCCCACTCCTCGGCTGAATATTTCGTTAAAAATTTCACTTCTGTGCTTTTAGACTTGCTCCGGACAGCAGGTATTGCAGAGATAAAACCCTTGGGAATCCTCCGTCAGAAAGATGAAGGCCTTATATTTGAAGCTTCCGGAAATATCGATGTTAGCGGCCGTTTTTATGGTCTCAAGCCCATCTCTGATCAGGAGAAAACATCCTTCCCGCCAGCTGCTGCAGTCATAATAGAGGGCGCTATTCCTGCCCAAAAAGAAGAAACACTTGCAGAACCGGAAATTGAAGGAGATGAAAACAGGTCAAATCCCTGGATTCCGGGAGTATTTTTGTTCCTGCTTATCGGTGCGGGACTTTTGTATGCTTTTAATCCGGTAGTTAAGAATTTCGTGCAGGGATTGTTTTCACCGGCAGTTTCTAACTCAGGAATACCTGTCTCCGATACGCTTAATAAAAACACGCCGGCCTCCATTCCCGATTCTGCAAGTACAGAAACCGGGGTACTTTTTACGGACAGTGCTCTTACAGATTCGTCAGCATTGTCCCAAACAACAGCTCCCCCAGAACCTGACCCGGTTACATATTCCGAGCCTACCTATGAGATCATAGGAGTTGTGTTTCAAAAAAAGGCCGAAGCTGATGCTTACATAAAAAAGCTTGCTGCGAAAGGTATACCTGCTAAAATAGCCATGCAAATACCTGGAAAGCTTATTAAAGTAAGCCTTGGATCATTCACTGACGAAGAAAGCGCTCTAATAGAATTGAGAAGAATACACAAGCAAATAAATAAAGAAGCCTGGATATACAGGCCAAAATTAAAGAAAACCCAATAAGATGTTTTTACTCCAGATAGATACGTTAACACCGATTACAGATACTGCGGCTACGGCTGTGCAAACCATGCCAACATCTGAAGAATTAAGATTCATAGATCTTCTTTTTAAGGGTGGCTGGGTAATGATCCCGCTTGGATTATTGGCATTCATTGCTTTGGTGATCTTTGTTGAACGCTATCTCACCATTCGCAAAGCATCTAAGGATGAAATGAATTTAATGATGCAAGTAAAACAAAATATCCAGTCAGCAAGATTGGAGTCAGCCGTAGCGCTCTGCCGTAACAGCAACACTCCCCTGGGAAGGATGCTGGAAAAAGGGTTGATCAGGATTGGCAGACCTATCAAGGACATAGAAGGCGCCATAGAAAACGTAGGCAAGTTGGAGGTTTCCAAGCTGGAAAAAAACATCAGCATTCTCGGCATTATTGCCGGTATCGCACCTATGCTTGGCTTCGTAGGAACAATTATAGGTGTAATTACGATATTTCATGAAGTTTCGGTTAAGGGGATCATCGAGATCGGAACAATCTCGGGTGGTTTATATACCAAGATGATCACATCCGCAACCGGGCTTATAATCGGTATTATTGCTTACGTACTTTATCATATCCTGAACATTATGGTCGACAGGATCATACTAAAAATGGAAACTGATGCGATTGAATTTATTGACTTGTTAGAAGAGCCGGGGAAATGAATTTCAAAAAAAGAAAGCGGGGCGCAGTAGAAGTCCACACCTCAGCATTGAACGATATCATGTTCTTTCTGATGTTGTTTTTCCTGCTCGCGTCTGCTGTAGCTAATCCGAATGTTGTAAAATTATTTTTACCGCGATCGAGCTCAGGACAGTCTATCCCGCAAAAAACTATTAATGTTTCCATCACTAAAGACCTGGAATATTTTGTTGAGAAGCAGCCCGTGGCGCTCGCTGACCTTTATAATAGCATAGAAGTATATCAAAGAGCATCGCCCGAACTCACAATAATTCTCTATGCAGATCGTACTATAGCTATTGAAAATGTAGTTGAGCTGACAGATATCGCGAACAAACTTAAAGTGAAGCTTGTTTTAGCTACTGAAACCAAAAAATAATGCAGTACCAGAGGCAGGAAGATAATAATTACCCAAAGGCATTCGCTATCTCAAGCGCTATAATGGGCGGTTTGCTGGCTATTAGCTTCTTCATTATTGCCAGCAGGGTTCAGCCGGAAGAAATAGGTACCGGAGGTATAATTGTGAATTATGGAACCTCAGATATCGGTATGGGTGACGATTACATGAGTATTGAGGAACCATCAGCTGCGCCTGATGCAAATAATACCCCACCGGATAAAGTTATTACGGATCAGGAAACTGAAACGGACCCGTCTTCTGAAGTGACCGATAAATCTATTGCTACACAGAATACAGAAGATGCTCCTGAAATTGTCAGCAAGGAGAAAGCTACTGCAAAATCGCCATCTGTGAGTCTTCCGGCAAAAGAGAACAAACCTGTTGTCAATCAAAATGCCTTATATAAAGGTAAAAAAAATGATGGCAGCGGTCGTGGAGATGGCACTGGCACAGTTCCCGGCAACCAAGGGAGTAAGGACGGAGATCCTTTGTCGCCTGATTACGGAGAAGGGGGTTCAGGCTTCGGGGGTGTGGCACTTGATCTGAAGAGCAGAAGGTTTACCAATCTCACGGTACCGGAAGATGATGGACAAAAATACGGCCGGGTAGCGGTACGTATCTCCGTAGATAAAAATGGAGTTGTGGTTGATGCGATCGCCGGAGTAAAGGGTACTACTTTATCTGATAAGGCAATCTGGGAGAAATGCCGTCAGGCGGTTTTGGGTTCTTCCTTGAATAAACTTGAATCTGCTCCTGATATACAACGGGGAGTTGTTATGTTTAACTTCAAAGTTAGATAACCTGTTATTTTAGCTGAATAATGGCTATTTCTCCATCTGATCCTATTTATGAAAATCTCCCTTCGTATCGGGAAACCCTAGACTATTTATATTCCCGGCTTCCAATGTTCACCCGTATCGGGCCAGCGGCTTTAAAACCAGACCTGAAAAACACCCTAAGACTTTGTGAGCATCTGGATAATCCCCAGTATAAGTTTAAAAGCATCCATGTCGCCGGTACGAACGGCAAAGGTTCCACATCCCATATGCTTGCCGCGATACTACAGACTGCAGGATATAAAACCGGTCTTTATACTTCTCCCCATCTTAAAGATTTTAGGGAGCGTATCCGCGTAAACGGAAAAATGATTGCTAAAGTGGAAGTTGTAAACTTCGTTAATCAGCAAAGAAAAAATATAGAAGAAATTGACCCTTCGTTTTTTGAAGTGACCGTTGCCATGGCATTCCAATATTTCGTGCAACAGAAGGTTGACATTGCAGTGATCGAGGTTGGGCTGGGCGGCCGACTTGATTCTACCAATGTGATCACACCTCTTTTCTCGGTTATAACTAACATTGGCTTTGATCATGTAAATATCCTTGGAAATACACTACAGCAAATTGCTTATGAAAAAGCTGGGATAATTAAGCCGGAAGTCCCTGTAGTTATTGGAGAAAAACATCCTGAAACAAACGAAACGTTTCTGAAAAAAGCAAAAGAAACTCAATCTGACCTGTTTTTTGCGTGCGATGAATGGGCGATCAAAAGATCTACCGTTCAGGAAAATAATGAATTATTAAAGCTCGAAGTGAAAGGCACATCTACGAAACTTTCGGAGACCAAAGAACTGAATCTTGAATTAGACCTTACCGGATCATACCAGTTAAAAAATTTAGCAACAGTTTTAAGTTCAGTTTCTCAGTTAAGAAAATCAGGCTTCAATATCTCGGATGATCATGTTAGATCCGCTTTAAAGCAAGTAAAAAACCTGACCGGATTGCAGGGCCGCTGGCAGATCCTTAAACATAAACCACTTGTAATATGTGATACAGGGCACAATGAAGATGGAATTCGTGAAGTATTGAAAAATATTAATCTGCAGCAATTTTACAAGCTGCATATGGTTATAGGGATGGTTAAGGATAAGGATATCTCTAAGATATTAAGCCTTTTTCCTAAAGATGCTGCCTACTACTTCTGTCACCCGGACATACCCAGAGCGAAACCCGCTCAAGAACTACAAGATGAAGCCCGCCTTTTTGGTCTATATGGAAATAACTATAAAAGCGTCAGTAAAGCAGTGACAGCGGCTGAGTTGAACGCTTCGGACGACGACCTGATATTTATTGGCGGGAGTACGTTTGTGGTTGCTGAGATATTATAAATTAGGTACTATTGCAGATATCTCGCATGATGATCGCCCTTTTTTAGTTTTTGCAACTCAAAATAAAACTTGCCAGCTTTTTTGTATAAAATTTGTTCGGATGCATTTCACTTATATCATCAGGCATCCTTTTAACGGCTTCAGTATGAATTGCATCCTTATTATCTTTATACATAATCATTGATATTAAGCTGCGCATCGAACAATTTTTCCACTTATTTGGAGTTGTACGGACTCATTATCTTCAGGCTGTAATGGAACAACAACCACCCTTTGTTGGTGTCCCCACCAACAAAATGACATTGACATCTTCGACTATTGTTGGTGTCTCCACCAACAAACCTATAATCTAGGTAAAATCCTCTCTATAATCAACCAGCCACGGAAATCTCATGTCATCCTGCTCATAGAAAGAACATGATGAATATCCATAAAGATTTGGATCCTCAACCAAATTCCAATGTGCCTGCAACGGATTTAAATGAGTATAATTCAGTTTTTGTTCGAGCATTTCTTTGCTAAATATCTCAATGGGTAAAGAGTTCCTTTGCCAAAACTGATACTTTCTATCTGCTTTGTTTACAAGGAACCTGTTCAATATATATTTATTAGGGCTAAGCTCTTTTTTAAATTGGTGAGCTGTGAATTTTAACAGGCTTTCATCAGGAAATTCTTGACCATTCATTTCAAGGTTTCTCCATACAAGGTGCATGTGATTTGGCATGATAACGAAGCCATAAACCCTGATCTTATTTTTTAAGATTAACAACTCTAAGCTTTGAATGATGATGTTCTTCATCCGATCAGTTTGAAGTAATGGAATCCATTGAAGGATGGTAGCGGTGTAAAAATAGGTGTTGATTAGATCCATATTATTTCATTAAAAATGAATTTTCTTGTTGGTGAAGACACCAACAAGGGGGAGTTAGTGAGGACACCAACAAGGCTTGGGTTGACAATAATTTTTAAAGTACAAGTTAGCGAGGACAATAACATCGGCTCGTATATTTTACTTATTTACCGGTCAGACCTCAGACATCCGGCCTCAGACATCAGATTCCGTTATGGAATTCATTCCATTTTATCATCAATCAAATAATTAACCTAATAGCTGACCTGATGATAAATTTTAACGAAAATTTATACACGAACCAGTGGCTGGATCTTGTATTTCAAAACCGTAACAAATCCTACGGTGCTTATCAATTAAGGAAACACAACAATGAAACAACAACGAAGGGATTTCTTTATGCATGCATACTGTTTTCGTCGGTGATCATTCTGCCCTGGGTATATGGGCAAATGGCGCACACAATGCCTGCAATCGAAATCCCTCAACTTCCTGACCCGGTGGAGGTAATTTTGACGAAGATCCATGATCCAAAGCCCATAACTCCGCCACCTGCCTTAGCCCCGGCCAGGCAAATCCCGCTGCAAAGTATCCAGTATACCAGAATGGTTGTAGTGCCAGCGGATCCGACAAATATTGAACCACCAAATCAAGTACAAATTTCACAATCAGTGATAAGCACTGTAACTACCGCTGGCGCTGATGCGACAAGTGTTAACCCTATTGAAATTCCAAACGGAGTTCCGGGAGGAACTGGTGTCGTGGAAACTCCGCCAGAAACTACAATATTTTCTATCGATGCAATTGAAACATATCCTGAATTTCCTGGGGGAAAAGAAGCATTCGTTAAATTCCTGCGCAGAAATTTAAGATATCCGGGACTGGCAGCCGAAACGGGAATCCAGGGAAAGGTGATTCTGAGTTTTGTTATAGAAAGGAATGGCGATCTGTCACATATAAAAGTTATCAGAGGGATTGGAAGCGGATGTGATGAAGAAGCAATCCGCGTTCTGTCAAAATCTTCCCAGTGGAAACCAGGAATACAGAATAAACAGAACGTAAGGGTAGCTTATACCCTTCCAATTAATTTTTCGCTTTCTAACTGAAACCGGTAACCGGAAGTCAAAGGCCTGAATTATATGGCATAATTCAGGCCTTTATTTATAATAATGTCGATAAATTCGCTATTCCAACTAGTCCGAATTTAGTAACTTAATAGCTTTCCTCAAACCTCAGACAACCCTCTTCTCACCCGCTCTCCACAAGTAATAGATCGGTACTCCGCTAAGCATGATCCCCAATCCTACCCATACAAACTCCTGCTTGTAGAGGATTAATAACGTACAGAATGCAATCCCCATTATTATATATAAAGCTGGCAGAAATGGGTATCCAAAAGCTTTATAAGGTCGTTCAGCATCAGGCCTTTTAGATCTGAGTATATAGATGCCAAAGATTGTCAGCACATAAAAAATAACCACTACAAAAGATATCATATCAAGTAGTTGGCCATATTTTCCACTAAGGCAGAGGATGGAAGCCATGATACACTGGATCCAAAGTCCAAATTCCGGTACTGCATGCTTATTTAAAGTAGCTGTTTTCTTAAAGAATAAACCATCATTCGCCATGGTATGGTATACCCTCGCTCCTGCAAGTATTAATCCGTTGTTGCAACCAAACGTTGAAACCATGATCATCAAAGCAATAATAACTGTACCTGCATTACCGAATATAACACTGGACGCTGCTACCGCAACCCTATCCTTATCCGCCGTAGCGATCTCCGCAAGGGGAAGGACGGCAACATACACCATATTGGCAAGTACATAAATAACTGTTACTATCAGGGTCCCCAGGAACAAGCTTAATCCAATATTTCTTTGAGGGTTTTTAACCTCCCCTGCGATGAAAGTAATATTGTTCCACGCGTCACTGCTGAAAATAGAACCTACCATAGCGGCCGCCACAGCACCAAGAGCTGCAGCTATCGTATACGACTGCACCGAACCGTCAACATTGAGCTTTTGCATACTCCATGCGTTGGTCCAGTTCGCGTCCCATACATCGGGCTTGAGCATAATAAAACCAAAAATTATCAAACCGAATAAGCTTACTAATTTGGTCAAAGTGAACGTTGTCTGGATCATCTTTCCGCCTTTTACCCCTTTAGTATTTATGTACGTCAGTAATATAATGATCCCGATCGCTAAAACCTGGGCGGGCGAAATGGCGAGAGAGCCAATATTAAACAAGATAAGGTCTTCGCTTACCCCTGGTATTAAATATGCCGTAAACTTTGAGAACGCAACTCCTACTGCAGCAATAGTACCTGTTTGGATCACAGCAAAAAAACTCCAGCCGTACAGAAATCCAATAAGGGGGTTATAAGCTTCTTTAAGATATACATATTGCCCGCCCGCTTTGGGAAACATCGCGCTCAGTTCACCGTAGCTTACTGCGGCTATCAGGGTCATCAATCCGGTGATCAGCCATACGGCAATTAACCATCCCGCTGATCCCACATTTCTTGTGATATCCGCTGCAACAATAAAAATTCCTGAACCGATCATACTTCCAGCTACAAGCAAAGTGGCGTCAAGTAAGCCCAGTTCACGTTTCATTTCTGTCGAGTCTAAAGTTTCTTTCATTGGTGGTAAAAAAGTTTGGTATTTGACACTAAACTTACATTAAAAATTATCTCAAAATCAATAAAATTATCAAATTGCGGATTTAGCATTGGGGCTTATAAAAAAGTGTTTAAGATCATCAAATAAATGATTTATATAATAAACTCATTATCAGTATATTATAAAATATCCGTAGAGAAATATTGCTGAAAGTCACAACATTATAGTCTGGCGTGTTTGAATAATAGAATAAGCCTGCTATTTTTGCGGTCACCTTTAAAAAAGTAACCAATTTAAACAGAGATTTATTCATGGAGTTTTTACAAGATAATTTAATTTATTTGATCCCGGTTTTTGGTGTAATAGGCATTATCATTATGGCTATTAAATCCGCCTGGGTAACAAAACAGGACGCGGGTGATGAAAACATGCAGCGCTTATCAGGCTACATCGCAGATGGGGCAATGGCGTTTTTGAAAGCTGAATGGAAAGTTCTTGGATATTTTTCAGCAATTGCCGCAGTTTTATTAGCCTACTCAGGCACACTGGTTGAGACTTCAAGCTGGGTGATCTCAATCTCCTTCATTATTGGAGCTTTCACTTCGGCCCTTGCAGGATATATCGGGATGAATATAGCCACCAAGGCAAATGTGCGCACTACACAGGCTGCCAGAACAAGCTTGTCTAAAGCCTTGCAGGTTTCTTTCACTGCAGGAAGCGTTATGGGAATCGGAGTTGCAGGTCTTGCAGTATTAGGACTTGGAAGCTTATTTATCGTGTTTTACCACATGTATGTAATCAATACAGGTGGAAGTGTTAACGGAGTCGAAATGGAAAAGGCTTTGGAAGTTCTCGCAGGCTTTTCATTAGGAGCTGAATCTATAGCCCTTTTTGCACGTGTTGGAGGCGGTATTTACACAAAGGCTGCCGATGTTGGTGCCGATCTTGTTGGTAAAGTAGAAGCAGGCATTCCGGAAGATGATGTGCGTAATCCTGCTACCATCGCCGATAATGTGGGAGATAACGTCGGGGATGTTGCCGGTATGGGAGCTGATCTGTTCGGATCTTATGTAGCTACCATTCTTGCTACCATGATCCTGGGACGTGAAATAGTGTCAGAAGATAATTTTGGTGGTATCGCTCCCATCCTGTTACCGATGCTTATTGCCGGCCTGGGACTCATTCTATCTATTGTAGCTACCTCATTTGTAAGGATCAGCAAAGAAACTGACAGCGTTCAAAACGCCCTGAACATGGGCAATTGGTCATCCATTGTATTGACAGCGATAGTATCTTTTTTTGCAGTTAATTGGATGCTTCCTAATGGAACAATGTACATGAGCAGAGATTTGGTTAACGGTGTTCTTAATGTTGGATCGGTTTCATTTACCAAAATAGACGTTTTCTATGCAATCATTGTTGGTTTGGTAGTTGGTACACTCATGAGCTTAATTACGGAATACTATACAGCTATGGGTAAACGCCCGGTTTTAAGCATTATACGTCAGTCATCTACAGGACATGCAACCAATATTATATCCGGACTTTCGGTAGGGATGGAATCGACTGTTGCACCAATCCTAGTACTGGCTGCCGGTATCTACGGATCCTTTTACTTTGCCGGATTTTACGGAGTGGCTATCGCTGCTGCCGGAATGATGGCTACTACAGCAATGCAATTATCCATTGATGCATTCGGGCCTATCGCAGATAATGCAGGCGGAATTGCCGAGATGAGCGGTCTGCCCCCGGAAGTTAGGGAACGTACTGATAATCTGGATGCAGTTGGTAATACCACGGCAGCAACAGGTAAAGGATTTGCCATTGCTTCTGCTGCCCTGACGTCCCTAGCCCTATTCGCAGCCTTTGTAGGCGTTGCAGGGATTAATGCAATCGATATATATAAAGCTGACGTCCTGGCAGGTTTATTCGTGGGAGGTATGATTCCTTTTATCTTCTCTGCTCTATGTATCTCCGCCGTAGGCCGTGCTGCAATGGATATGGTCAATGAAGTTCGGCGCCAGTTCCGTGAGATTCCGGGGATAATGGAATATAAAGCCGAGCCGGAATACGAAAAATGTGTAGCTATCTCTACAAAAGCATCGATTCGCGAAATGATGCTTCCGGGAGCCATCGCCCTGGTAGTGCCAATCATTATTGGCTTCTCTTTCGGAGCTGAGGTATTGGGAGGTTTATTAGCTGGTGTTACTGTTTCAGGGGTGTTAATGGGCATGTTCCAGTCAAATGCGGGAGGCGCCTGGGATAACGCTAAAAAATCATTCGAGAAAGGTGTTGAAATAGATGGCGAAATGTATTACAAGAAGTCTGAACCTCACAAGGCTTCTGTAACTGGCGACACAGTTGGCGATCCTTTCAAAGATACTTCAGGCCCGTCCATGAATATTCTGATAAAGCTGATGTCTATTGTTTCTCTGATCATCGCACCTCATCTTTCTGAAGGTACAACACGTAATAATATATTGGATGTAAAGAGAGAAGCGAAGATCATTAATACTGTTGATCCGGTAGACAACACGACAACCGATAAAATTACCCAAAACGCAGATGCTGTCGCGCGATAAGCATAAGGTTTATTAAATGTAAAAAGGGATTCATGAGAAATCCCTTTTTACATTTTAGGAAAATCAGTAAAACCTGCTTTCAGCATATTCATTGACCCTTAATTGCAATCAATTTTTCGGGAAAACAATTATTTCCGGAGTTTCATTTTTCAAATAAAATTAATTACGTTTGATATCTTACACGGTAAACGTATACAAAACATTTAGCTAAGCAATTCTATGTTTCATAAAAAATCTATCGAGCAGTTAATGCTCGAATCAGCTCAAACTGGTGAAGGTACTTTAAAGCGGTCACTAACTAGTGTCAACCTTGTCGCCTTAGGCATTGGAGCCATTATTGGAGCAGGTTTATTTTCACTTACAGGAATTGCAGCAGCTGAAAACGCGGGGCCGGCAGTAACTATTTCGTTTGCGCTGGCTGCCTTTGCCTGTGCTTTTGCGGGATTATGCTATGCAGAGTTTGCCTCGATGATACCTGTCGCCGGAAGTGCTTACACCTATTCCTATGCTACAATGGGTGAATTTATGGCCTGGATCATTGGCTGGGACCTTGTACTCGAATATGCTCTCGGGGCCGCTACCGTTGCTGTGAGCTGGTCGCGGTATCTGCTTGAACTTCTTAATAAATACAATATTGATCTCCCTCATGAACTCATTGTCTCTCCCTGGGAAACAATGAAGCTTGGCGATGGAACTGTTATTGAAGGTGGAATAATCAACTTGCCTGCAATATTTATAGTTTGCGTATTGTCCCTGGTGCTCATCCGTGGTACACAAGGTTCTGCAACAATGAATAACTTCCTCGTTGTGTTAAAAGTTACAGTAGTTCTGGTTTTCATTATCCTGGGATGGAGCCACATCAATCCTGACAACTATGTCCCTTATATTCCTGAAAACACAGGCAAATTTGAAAACTTTGGCTGGAGCGGCATTTCAACAGGGGCAGCTGTTGTCTTTTTTGCTTTTATAGGTTTTGATGCAGTATCCACAGCTGCCCAGGAAGCTAAAAATCCACAGAAGGGAATGCCAATAGGTATCTTAGGCTCTCTGGTTGTGTGTACCGTACTTTACGTTCTGTTCGCCCACGTAATGACAGGCCTGGTAAATTACAAAGATTTCGCAGGAGACGCCAAGCCAGCGGCTACCGCATTCGCGATGACTGGTTACAGTTTCCTGCAGGACGCCTTGATCATTGCTATCCTGGCGGGCTACACCTCAGTTATACTGGTTATGCTCATGGGACAATCACGTGTATTTTACACCATGGCGAAAGACGGGTTATTGCCTAAATTCTTCGCTGCAGTACACCCGGATTTCCGTACGCCATGGAAAACGAATTTATTCTTCCTGGTTTTTGTAAGTCTGTTTGCCGGATTAGTACCAGTATCCGATTTGGGACACATGGTCTCCATTGGTACTTTATTCGCCTTCGTTCTGGTGTGTATCGGTATAATGGTCCTTCGTAAGTCACTACCTGATGCAGTACGACCGTTTCGCACCCCACTGGTTCCATTTGTTCCAATAATGGGTATTGTAGTTTGTTTATACCTGATGTATTCACTTCCCGCAGAAAGCTGGATCCGTTTGTTTATATGGATGGCGCTCGGAGTTGCAGTATATTTCAGCTACGGTAAGAAATACAGCAAAATTCGGGAACTGAGAGACGGTAAGATCGTAGAAAAAGACAGGGAATAGAAAATATTCTTAAAAAAGTAAAAAGGTTTCAGATTGGTCTGGAACCTTTTTACTTTTAAAGAAGTTTCCAGAATCAATACGGTATCGTATTAAGCCTCCAAATGTACAGCAATGAATAATTTCACCTTCAATTACAACCAGATCCTCTCGGTAACGATGATCCTTTTTGCGATCATTGATATTCTGGGATCTATACCGATTGTAATTTCACTGCGTAATAAGGCAGGCCATATCCAGTCCGAAAAAGCATCGATAGTTGCGCTCTTGCTGATGATATTATTTCTTTTTGTTGGTGAAGAAATGCTGCGGATCATCGGACTGGATGTTTCTTCCTTTGCGATAGCTGGCTCTGTGGTGATTTTTATTATCGCAATGGAAATGATCCTGGGGATCAATCTATTCAAAGAAGAAGTACCCGCTAGTGTATCAATCGTCCCTCTGGCCTTTCCGCTGATAGCAGGTTCAGGCACCCTAACCACCCTGCTCTCGCTTAAGTCGGAATATGCAACTCAAAACATCATTGTCGGGATATTTCTCAATATGATATTCGTTTACATTGTCCTGAAAAATACAGTCTGGATAGAGAAGATCCTCGGTAAAACAGGTCTGAATATTTTGAGAAAAGCATTCGGCATTATCCTGCTTGCCATTGCAATTAAGCTGTTCAGAAATAACACCGGATTGTAGCGTGGCCAGACAGACACTATGCCAGCATAGTAATCAGTGTTCCTGACGTTTGATCAGTCTTGCCGCAAACATAGTATCAGCCTTCTTATCATATCCTTTAAGGATCTCCTTTTCCTCTAGGACCAACCCATGTACACGGACCAGGTGATCAACAACGTCTTCATTTTCCTGTTTAAAAACTGAGCAGGTTGTGTAGATGAGAGGCTTACCGGGTTTCAGATACTTAACAACGTTTGAAGCTATCACTTTCTGAAGGTTCTGAAAACCCTGGATTTTAAACTCCTCAAACTGGCTGATCATTTCAGGTGTGCGTCCCCATGTTCCTGAACCGCTGCAGGGAGCGTCGAGAATTATACCATCAAATTCGTAATGATGTAAGATCTGATCGGGGTTTTGGGTAAGATCTATTAACTTTTTCTGATAGGTACGAAGTCCCGCGTTAATAAAACGCTCATCCAGATTATCTAAAACACTTTCCCTGATATCTGAAACCACCAGCTTGATATCGGGCTGACCAGAAAACAACAACAGGGATTTACCTCCCGAGGCAGCACAGGCATCCCACCAATGCTCATACCGGTTTGCCTGGAAATACTTAAGGGTTTGCTGGGATGAAAAATCCTGAACTTCATAAGGTTTTACAGGAAAGGCCTCATCCGTAAAGAGATTGTTCAGATTGGTTCCATTGGGCAGAGCTACCGTATAACTATTGATATGTTTAAACGGGACTGGCGAGGAGGCAATGGTTAATAATACCGTTTCTTCCTTGCCAGGATGGATCCGGATGTACAGGTCGGGCTGCACAAAAAATGATTGCAAAAATGCATTCTGATCTATGTCTTTTGAAAGATGTTCGAAAAATGGGAAAACGTCTGTTAGGTTTAAGCCCTCGTTCGCAAATGAATAAGCTATTTTTTCGTTAAGTGAGAGATAAATCTTTTCATTCAGATTGGGCCGGAAATGCTGCAAAAATGGATTATCTACGGAAGTACATAGAAATTCTGCCATGAATAACCTTTGCTCGATTGTTTTATTGGCAAAAGCATTCCCGATTCTGAAGTAGTTATACAGCAACCTGGAGGCCGATCGCCTGTCATTGGATCCCATCTGCTTATTCTTCCTGAAAAATTCCGGGAGAAATTTTGCGAGGGGCTTATCATTGGGATAGGCTTCCAGGACGCGTAAAAAAGACCTGAGTTGCTGTTCTGATCTCATTTTACCGGCTGCAACTCAAAGGAACGATATGCCAGGATCATTAGTTCAGTATTTATATATCCCCCTACAGGATCTTCGGAAAAGCGAAAATTATTATGGAGGCCTTTATACGTGTCGTCATCAAGGTGACTGGCATAATTCTTACCATGCTTTTCCAGCAGACGTCCGAAATAGTACCCCATATCGAAGCCTTTAAATGAAAATTCGGAAGGCTCGAATCCATGCTCATCGCGGTAGCGGGCAATAAAATGCTTAACATTTTCAGCCTTGTAATTCACGAAATAGGACGCACTTATTTTAGTATTAAGCGCCTGCATTTTTTCAGGATCCAGAAATTTTGCCTTTATCCAGTTTGGATGCCCAAACAGTTCGACCTGATAACCCTCATTACTTGATTTGTAAAGCCTGTCGATTGTTGGCAGCAGGAACAGTCTGTCCGACGAGCACAAAACTACCAGGTTACGCTTACCAGATTTAATATAGGTTTGTAGGCCTATTGCATTTGGTCTTTCGGTTATCTGAAACCGGGATTTCGAAAGCTCGTTCAGATATTTCGTAACAGGTGCAGCGAATTTTTCATCATCGGTCTTCTTTGTATTGATAATTACAATATTTACCTGGTCAGGTTTATAGTTCCTGTTGATATAATCGGCTATTTTCCAGCCGTGCTGGTCTATCGTATTGTTGACAGTTACAAGGCCAGGATTGTTAAACTGAGATGGCAGGGACGCAGCCAACGGAGAAACAATCAATTTATTAGGGTTCTTCTCAGCAAATTCGGAAAATGCACTGACAGCATCCGGGAAAACCGGCCCTATGATCAGATCGTTTTCCCTGACAGAAACCGCCCTGGCCAGGTTAACTACCCTTGCCTCCTGATCCTGCGTATCGAAGACCTGAAGCCTATAATTGTGTCCGTTTGCTGAAACTGAATCAAGAGCAAGCTTAAATCCCTGATAAAAATCTATCGCCAGGTCGGCTTTGCCGATTTCTTTGGGCCCCGCGGTCTCCAGATTGATCGTATTTAACTCAAAGGGCAGCAATAGCACAATGGAATGGTCCAACTCTTTCTTTGGCGGCGGCGATGGCTTAACAGTCTCCTGTTTCACAGGAGCTTGATTGCCACCGGTTTTAACAGGTGTTATTTTAGGAGAGCATGCTGACAATAGAAACAGTATGCTGACAATTATACATTTATTCCCACTCAATAGTCGCAGGTGGTTTGGAACTAATATCATACACTACCCTGTTAATTCCCTTTACATTATTTATAATTTCATTGGATATCTTAGCAAGCAGATCATTGGGGAGATGGCTCCAATCAGCAGTCATCCCGTCTACCGAGCTAACAGCACGTAAACAAATAACATGCTCATAAGTTCTTTCATCACCCATAACTCCCACTGACTGAACAGGTAAAAATATCGCACCTGCTTGCCAAACCTTATCGTACCAGCCAGAGTTTTTTAAATTGCTGATATATATAGCGTCAGCTTCCTGAAGAATAGCTACCTTTTCAGGGGTGATATCATCAAGAATACGAATCGCAAGTCCTGGCCCCGGAAACGGGTGCCTTCCCAAAAGGGCAGAATCCATACCCAAAGCTTTTCCAACCCTCCTCACCTCGTCTTTAAATAGTGTATTCAGTGGTTCTACAACTTTTAATTTCATGAAGTCGGGAAGCCCGCCAACATTATGATGCGATTTAATAGTTGCCGAAGGGCCTTTCACGGAAACCGATTCGATCACATCGGGATAAATAGTTCCTTGTCCAAGCCATTTCACATCCTGTACCTCATGTGCAGCATCATCAAAAACTTCTATAAAGACGCGCCCGATAGCCTTTCTTTTTAGTTCGGGGTCCTTCAGCCCCGCTAACTGACTTAAAAAACGGTCGCCAGCCCTCACGCCGCGAACATTAAGTCCCATATGCTGGTATGAATCCAGTACCTGCTCAAACTCGTCCTTACGCAGCAAGCCGTTATCAACAAAAATACAATGAAGGTTGCTCCCAATGGCCTGATGAAGCAATACCGCGGCAACAGAGGAATCTACACCGCCAGATAAGCCCAGTATCACCTTATCGTTTCCTAATTTTTCTTTCAGCGTTGAAACAGTGCTGTCAATAAATGCATCCGGTGTCCAATCCTGGCTGCATTCACAAATATCGACAAGAAAATTTTCTAAAAGCTGCTTTCCGTCAGTACTGTGGGTAACCTCCGGGTGAAATTGTATTCCGTAAACTTTCGTATCCTTAATATGGAACGCAGCAACTTTTACCGAATCCGTACTTGCTATGATCTCAAAATTGTCCGGAATTGAAGCTATCGTATCCGCATGGGACATCCAGGTTTGCGATCCCGATGGAATGTTTTTAAATAGTGGATGGGATTGATCAATAAATCCCAGGTTTGCCCGGCCATACTCACGGGTTGACGATGCCTTCACCTCTCCTCCTGATTTTTGAGCGATGTACTGAGCGCCATAACATACTCCCAGTATCGGAAACTTTTCCTGAAATTTTAAATAATCAACCTGAGGTGCATCCCCCTGTCGTACCGAGAACGGGCTCCCTGACAGGATGACCCCTTTTACATTGTCGTCAAATTCCGGAAGATGATTAAATGGATGTATTTCGCAGTAAACGTTTAGCTCTCTGACTCTCCGGGCAATAAGCTGAGTGTATTGCGACCCGAAGTCAAGAATGATGATCTTTTCTTGCATGGGCAAAGATACTTTTTTGTGTGCAGACGAGAAATAAAAATAGATATGAGATGGGAGAATTGAGATATGAGATGTGAGATGTGAGATATGAGATATGGGAGACTTAAAAGGAGAAATTGTTAATCCAATAAAAATTTATCCTCTATATTTCAAATCCGGTCTACAATCTCGCGCTTTTCATTCGCATCTCCATATATTTGAGAATTAACCTCGCCTTATGGAATCAATATCTTTTAATGTTGTCCTGGAACCAACTGATGAAAAGATGGCGCATCATATTATTGCAGTTCCGCAGGAAATTGCTGAGAAGTTTATCAGAGGAAAAGGGGCTCCCCGCATCTTATGCACTGTAGAAGGCAGCCCGGAATTCCCTTGTGCCCTAAACCCAAGGCATGGAAGGCATGTGATCATAGCCAGTAAGCTGCTAATCAGGCAAAACAAATTGGCTGTCGGCATTCCGTTTAAAATATCCATACGTGTGGATCCTCGTAACGGACTTGGGCTGCCTGAGGAATTAGCCGAAGTTTTTGATCAGGATGAAGCAGCTTATAAAGCGCACAATGCCCTCAACGACGGTCACAAACGCGGACTGATCCATTACATCAACCAGGCAAAGTCTGTTGACAGCAGGATCAGGCGCAGTTTGGAGATTATGGAGCGGATTAAGGAAAGATCGTAAAGAATGGAGAATTGGCAGTTGAAAATTCCCTTTCTGGCGGGTTAGAAACAAGCTCCTATCTTTTGGTCACATATTTGCACAGTCTATGTTATGAAACTAGTATTCTTAAGCCTGCTCGTCCTCGCGCTTATTTCAGGATGTAATTTCGGCCCGGACAGGCATTATATTCCAAAAAATACCAGATCGGCAGATTCATCCGGAATGCACACCACTTCCGAAAAGGGTCCGCCGGCGGAAGTACCTCCCTGGAACTATGCTGACAGTCTGGATGTCCAGTATATCAATCCCGGCAAGACAAAAGCCGGCGAACTGGTCGATTTCGCTGAAACACTGATCGGAGTTCCTTATCTCTATGGATCTGTTGATCCAAACAAAGGATTTGACTGTTCCGGGTTCATTACACATGTGTTCAATCATTTTAGCATTGCAGTACCCCGGTCTACTGTTGGTTTTACGTCCGTTGAGAGAGAAGTAAGCTTAAAACAGGCAAAGCGTGGTGACATTATTTTGTTTACCGGCACTGATAGTACAATCAGGGTAGTGGGACATATGGGAATTATAAGCTCCGTTGGAAATAAAGAGCCTGAATTTATTCATTCTACGTCAGGAAAGGCGTATGGAGTAACTGTAACTCCTTTAAATTCATATTATCAGGGCAGGTTTGTAAAGGTGATCCGGATTTTTGAGAGGTGAGGTATGAGATGAGATATGAGGTATGAGATATGAGATATGAGATATGAGATATGAGATAATTTTTATCGCGTTGATTAAATAAATTTCTTTATATTATACCGCTCAACGATCTGCCTTCTTTCCCCAGTTCATCAACCTTTTTCTCAATTTCAGGATCTTTAACAAGCATTGGCGCATGATGGGGTTTGATCCTTGCATCGATGATCATCGGCCCTTTGCACCCCCAGTGTTTATTTTCGGTAAAAGCATTTATACCGTAGATATCATGGGAAGGATTACTCCTGGTAAAAGTGACCCAGACAAAATTGTTAATGGTGTTTGCCGTAAAGCCTGCATCATCACATAATATGATCAATGGAAGACTATTCAGGTTTTTGAAGCCCAGGCTGTTGTTCAGTATAGCTATTTGCTCTTCAGTTTCTTCTGAGCTTGTATATTTGGGAGCATCTACTGCTAATATGCCTGGGATAACTATTTTGCAACTATCAAAAGGTCTTGGCAATGAAAACGAAGTGGGCAATTCCGTCCAAAGTTCCCGTTTTTTATCACCTGCCGCCGCTATAACGACTTTGGAACCCGAATTTATACCGGTTCCGCTATAGTCCAGGGTATCAATAGTAGTTTTAGTATAAAAGTGAAGATCCCGCCTCAGGTCTGTCCGCTCAAGAATATGTCGCAAAAATGCTGGAACATCACTGGTTTTGAGGGATGGCTCATCCTCTTTGCTGCATATAAAAAGGTACTTGGCGAGGCTAAGCTGGCTTTTACCCAGTATGTGATTAGCGATTGTCAGGATCTCCTGGGGTTTTTTCTCCTTAAGATACGGAGTATATCGCTCACTCCCGATAGCAAACAATAAGGGGTGTACTCCCGCCGCATCTACAGCATTAACTTCGTGAAGGCCCGGAATTTCTTTTGGCATAGCTGAGCCTGTTATTTCGTGGATAAGCGCCCCAAAGCTGGTGTCTTCCTGGGGAGGGCGGCCTACAACCGTAAACGACCAGATAGCATTTCTGCGATGGTAGACGTTCTTCACTTTCATCAAAGGAAATGGATGTTTCAGGCTGTAATATCCCAAGTGGTCCCCGAAAGGGCCCTCTGTTTTATTTTCGCCTGGTTCAATAGTTCCTGTGATGACAAAATCTGCATCTGAAGAAATGCAAAAGCCTTCATTATCATAAAAATACCTGAAGCGCCGCCTGCCCAGCGCGCCGGCAAAGGTCATTTCCGACAGACCTTCCGGCAGGGGCATCACGGCAGCAAGAGGGTGTGAAGGTGGCCCTCCAACGAAAATACTGACTTTAAGAGGCTGTCCCTTTGCGTTGGCTTTTGTCTGATGTATCCCTATACCGCGATGCAGCTGGTAATGTAAGCCAATCTCCTCATCCTGAACATAATCATTCCCTCCTAACTGTATCCTGTACATTCCCAGGTTTGCATTCATTATCCCTGGTTTGTCAGCATCTTCCGTGTAGACCTGCGGCATAGTAATGAACGGGCCCCCATCCATAGGCCAGTGGGTCATCTGGGGGAGATCACTTATCCGTGCCCTCCCAAATTTAACCGGCGACCTGAACCCCGTCTGCCAAGGTAACGCTGAAAGCGCTATTAAACCCGCTCTTGAATATTTAAACGGGCTTTTTAATGCCTTTAATGGATCTGATTTAAGACCGACAAGAGTTTTTATTTGCTCAAGAGTATCACGAAATATAAATTTTGAGCGGTCCAGTGTCCCGAACAGGTTAGATACCGCCGGAAATTTACTTCCTTTGATATTTTCAAATAGTAAAGCCGGCCCCTGATTTTCAAAAACCCGCAGATGAATTGCGGCAGCCTCCAGAAAGGGGTCTACTTCTTCTTTTATCCGGACAAGACGACCATGCTTTTCAAGGTCTGAAACACAATCTGCAAGACTTTTATACCCCATGAATTAAAGATGGCTGAAAGGCTGCAATTTAAGTAATTGAGACTGATAAGCTAAGTACTATTTTTTGTATCCAAGAGGAGATTCTAAGCTTTAGTCAGAGGATTCAGGATCTCCACCAGGGAAGAATTTTTTACAATCTACTCCAAACCTGTTCAAAAAATCCACTCCTTCATCAGATGGCAGGCCTTTATATTCAGCGTAAGAATCTTTAAACCATACTTTTTTCACTCCGGAAGAATAAATGATCCGTGCGCAGGCAAGGCATGGAGAGAGCGTCAGATAAAGCGTTGAACCCTCCAGTGAAGCGCCATTTTTCACGGCATAGAGTATCGCATTTTCTTCCGCATGCAAAGCCAGGGAGCAGCTATTCTTAGAATCACGCGGGCAACCCGTCTCCGGCCACTCCTCATCACAATTATGAGTTCCTGAAGGTGGCCCGTTATATCCAATGGAAATAATGCGTGTATCTTTCGTTAAAACAGCGCCGACCTGTGCCTTCACGCAGTGTGAGCGTGCGGCCAGGTCGGATGCAAGTTTCATGAAAATCAGTTCAAAGCTTGGCTTTTCTGTCATTAATGAGAAGCGTCTGTGTCAAGCTTACTTACGTCGATTCCCTGTTTCTTTAGTTCCGAGCTAACTTTTATTGCGAAATATGCCAGGTAAACAAAACATATAACCGGAATAATATAAGAAAAGTGAATTCCGCTGGTGTCTGCAAGAATACCCTGAACCGGTGGAATTATAGCCCCACCAAGGATCATCATAATTAAAAACGCTGAGCCCTGGCTGGTGTATTTTCCAAGGCCTGTAATGGATAGGGCAAATATACAAGGCCACATGATGGAACAGCATAAACCTCCGCTAAGGAAGGCATAAATAGCTACCTGTCCGGTGGTCATAAGTCCGATGACCATAGCGATTGCTCCTAAAACCCCGAAGGTTAAAAGGGTCTTGGCAGGCTTTTCCTGGCTATAGAAGAACCCGGCGATCAAGATCAGCACGCATACCGCATAAACATAAAATTGTTCCACATTGGTCCCGTTCTGAGAGTTAGCGAAAAGTATGATCGCAAAAGCCACGAAAGGCACAACTACCGTAAGTATGGTCTTTGTCCTCTTAGCCAGGTTGAAAGCGCTCACCGCACCTGTCCAGCGGCCAATCATCATACTACCCCAGTAAAGCGATATAAAAGGAGCGATGGTTGAGTCATCATAACCGCCGAATTCAGGCAATTTTAAAAGGGTGCCCATATTGCCCTGAATTGTTACTTCAACTCCCACATAGGTGAATATAGCCATCATCCCTAGTATTAACTGGGGATATCCCATTGCGCCCCAGCCTGTTTTGTCTTTTGAAGCTGCTCCCAGCGTTAAAAATAAAGTGAGGACGATTATGATCAAAGCAGCATACACGAAATATGACAAACTTAAACCAGTCATATCGGCTAGAGGGATTCCGGCCAGGACAAGGACGAACGCTACAAAAATTACAGAAAGCGGCAGATTGGTCTTATTGCTTGCCTCCACTTTTTCATCACTTGTTACTTTTGGAAGTTTTGATACCGAGAAAAATACAGCAACTGCTAGAAATAAACCTGCTAAAACATAGTAAAGAGTATTTATGGATGTGATGTCCACTACTTTTGGAGTTATAGCGCTTGCACTGCCGAAAAGAATGATACTTACAGCGATTGGTCCGAGAATACTTCCGAAATTATTCACCCCTCCTGCCAGGTTAAGGCGATTGGCGCCCGTGACCGGACTGCCTAAAGCCACCACAAAGGGATTTGCGGCTGTCTGCTGGAGAGAAAAACCTATTGCTACAAAGAAAAAAGCTGTCAGAATAAAGGAAAAAGACCCGGAATTCACGGCAGGAATCATTAGCAAGGCACCGGCTGCCGAAATGACAAGTCCTATGACAATACTATTTTTATATCCCCACTTATTAATTATATCAACCTTTGCGATCTTCGAAGCATAGAATAAGACTAAGGATCCGATAAAATAACCGCCATAAAAGGTGTATTCAATCAGCTGCGACTCAAATTGAGTGAGGTTAAAGTGAGTTTTACAAAATGGAATAAAAATACCGTTACTGGCTGCCAGGAAACCCCAGAAAAAAAATACCGTAATGATAGTATACAGGGCCGATCCATAGTTTACTTGCGAGTTCTTCTCCATTAGTTAAAGATTAGTTTTTGAAAATCTAACTCGAACATAAATCAATTTTCTCATATCTGTATACTTTTATTTCATATCAGCAAAGAGTAGTGGGTGATGAGCCAAAAGCTTAAAGCACAAAGCTAAGTGCCGATGATAATTAACTGAACTTTATATAAATTCCATTGTTTATAAGTGGTTAATTCGCATATTCGCAATTACAGGATTAATAATTCGGAATGATCGAATCAATTATATCAGGAATAGGATTGGGATTTGTGCTTTCTTTTTTAACCGGCCCGGTATTTTTTGCTCTGATTAAAACAAGTATTGAAAAAGGGTTCTATGCGGGTATATCACTTGCCGCTGGGGTGGTTGTAAGCGATATCTTTTATGTAGCTCTTACACTTTACGGAACGTCTTTCCTGGCATTGGAGAACACATACCGGGTCCAGATTGGGGTCGCCGGAAGCACTATCCTGTTTGCTATCGGGATCTATTACCTTTTCAAAAAGGTGAAAGTTAACTACGAAGCGACATCATCAAAAAGACATAATACCGGGTATTTTCTAAAGGGGTTTATCATGTGTATATTCAACCCTGCAATATTATTGTACTGGTTAAGTGTAACCAGCGGGGTGATCTCTATTTCGGGAGAGATTGATCCCGCAGAAGTGATCCCATTCTTTGGATCGATCCTGATCACCCAATTCAGCGTAGATGTTGTCAAAGCCTACTACGCGAATAAGCTCAGGTACCGCATTAAAGAGAAAACTATTTCAAATTTAAACCGGATTGCAGGTATTTTGATATTGATTTTTGCGGCGAGGTTACTTTATAACTTATTATCCGGAAACTCCTTAATTTAGTGGAGAGTGAAAAGTGGAGAGTGGAGAGTTAATATTCGTTTTCCATTTTCAACTTCGACTTTCCACTAACTAATACGCTCTCTGATTCTTCCCTTCCATCCAGTTCATGAATGCCTTATTCACTACTTTATTCCCTCCCGGGGTTGGATAGTTGCCTGAGAAATACCAGTCGCCCAGGTGGTCGGGAATGGCTTTATGAAGATTATCGAGTGTTTGATAGATAACCTGCACCTCTGTTTGAATTTCTTTAGGTGTGATTATTTTGGCAATTCTGTCTGAGATCTGCTGATCTGTGAACTGGTTATATATCTGTTGGACATAATTTTTAACCTGTTTATTACCCAACTTTTGAGATTCCAGGCAATTCTGATAAACTTCTTCAATTACACTTTCTTTGCCAGTTTCTCTTAACAGGGAAATAGCAGCTTCGAATGCCACAAATTCACCCATTCTCGACATGTCGATCCCATAACAATCCGGATACCGGATTTGCGGGGCAGAAGAAACAACAATAACTTTCTTCGGGCCAAGACGATCAAGGATCTTTAGAATGCTTTGCTTTAACGTCGTTCCCCTCACAATTGAGTCGTCAAGAACCACCAGGTTATCGGTACCTCTTTTGATCAAGCCATAGGTGGTGTCATATACGTGGGCTACCATATCCCCGCGATCTGCATCCTGAGTAATAAAAGTCCTTAGCTTGACATCTTTAATAGCAATCTTCTCAATTCTTGGAGCAATGTTCAGGACTTCTTCTAATTCCCGATCGGAAATGCGGTCAGCCCTTTTAAGAAGGGTGTCGCGCTGATACTGCTTAACATATTTATGTACGCCTTCAACCATGCCATAAAAGGCTACTTCGGCCGTATTAGGTATAAATGAAAATACTGTATTTTTCAGATCATGGTCGATCGCGCCCAGAATTTGGGGACATAGTAAACGGCCAAGCTGCTTTCTCTCCCGATAAACCGAAGCATCACTGCCTCTGGAAAAATAAATTCTCTCAAATGAACATGATTTTTGAACTTCAGGTTCACGAAACTGCTCCTCTGTAACCTTCCCGTTCTTTTTTACGATCAGTGCATGTCCGGGTTTGATCTCTTTTACTGATTCAAGCGGTACATTAAAAGCGGTTTGGATGGCCGGACGTTCTGAAGTGACAATGACAACCTCATCATCATGGTAATAGAAGGCTGGTCGTATTCCAGCCGGATCACGCATGACAAAGGCATCGCCGTGACCGAAGATCCCGCTGATGGTATATCCTCCGTCCCAGGTCTTAGCAGACCGGCGAAGGATGGATGCTACATCGATATGTTCTGCGATCTGGTGGCTTATATCTTCATTTGAAAAGCCATCTGCTTTGTATTGATCAAAAAGTTCCTGGTTTTCCGTATCCAAAAAGTGTCCGATCTTTTCCAAAACCGTAACCGTATCAGTTCGTTCTTTGGGATGTTGCCCCAGCTCAAAAAGCTGTTCCAGTAGCTCATCCACATTGGTCATGTTGAAGTTTCCGCTAATCACCAGGTTACGTGTCATCCAGTTGTTCTGACGGAGAAAAGGATGGCAGCTTTCAATACTATTTTTTCCGTGGGTACCATAACGCAAATGGCCCATCAGCACTTCCCCGGTAAAGCTTATATTTTCTTTCAGCCACTCAGTATCCTGCAGGAGCTCAGGCGTATTTTTCTGCACATCAGCGAACTTATTCTGTACATATTCAAATATTTCTGCAACTGCATTGGCACCCATCGACCTGTGCCTGCTGATATACCTTTTACCCGGCTGAACATCCAGTTTTATGGTGGCGATTCCCGCCCCGTCTTGTCCCCGGTTATGCTGCTTTTCCATGAGCAGATACAGCTTGTTCAGCCCGTAGAGAGCCGTGCCGTATTTTTCCTGATAATAAGAAAGGGGTTTTAAAAGGCGGATAAGTGCGATCCCGCACTCATGTTTGATCTGCTCGCTCATAAATGGTTGTGAGTATGCAAAAGTAGCTATTAAATCGCTAAGAAGCCAAAGAAATCAAATTGAAAATCAATCGAAAACCCTTGCTCCTAACAAATTGACACACTGATTTTTAAGGGAAATCTGTAGCTGGCGATACTTGATCAGAGCAACTGTACCAATGCTGAGGGGAAAATCATCAGGACGATAAGCAAAAAGACGAGCAACAGGCTGATATAGGTTTTGGGAGTTGCACGAAGCAAAACAGCCGGGCTCCCACTATTTCTTAAAAATGCGTTCAGGGGAATTTTTAAATAATAAAATAATGAGATAACAGTACTTATTGCACCTGTGATGATCATCGCCATGAGTACAGGTGAGCCTGATAATTTGAACGCTTCCCATGCCGCCGAGAATACTAAAAATTTTGCCGTAAACCCTGCTGTTGGCGGTAATCCCGTTAAGGATATCAATACAATGACCATTCCGATCATCAGTAGGCCTGCATGTTTACCTAGTCCATTATACCCATCAATGTTGTCATGACCGCTCCTTTCCTCAATCTCATCAACGATCATGAAAGCAGCCATATTCATGATTACGTAAATCGCCATGTAGAAGATGAGCGCTTTGAAGCCACTTTCAGTGAACGCAAAGAGGGCCATAAGCATAAATCCTGTATGACCGATGGAAGAATAGGCCAGCATGCGCTTCACATTATTCTGCCATATTGCCCCAAAGTTTCCGATGATCATACTTAATATCGCAACAGCTCCTAAAACAGAGTTAAAATTGAAAAGTGAGTTGCTTAAACCGCCAAACCTCATGGGTTGAAAAGCTTGCAGGAAATTAATCAGTAAGGCAAAACCAGCAATTTTAGGTCCCGTAGATAAAAATGCGGTAACCGGGGTTGGAGCGCCTTCGTAAACATCAGGCGACCAGAAATGGAAGGGAACAAGCGAAAGCTTGAAGGCAATCCCAACTAACACCATGACCATCGCCAAGCCCCAGGAAATGTCCGGAATAGCCAAAATACCGCTAATGAAAGACGGATCATTAAGATCAAGGGTGCCGGTAAATCCGTAAAGCAGTGACATCCCATACAGCATCATGGCCGAGCAAACTGCCCCGAAAAGCGCATACTTCATGGCCGCCTCACTTTGCTTTGCATTTCGGGAGGAATATCCCACCATTAAATAAGACCCTACGGAAACCATTTCTACAGACAGGTAGATCATTAGTAAATTTGCGGACATCACCATCAGGCTTAGCCCCAGATGTACAGCGAGTAAAATCGAATGCAAATCGCCTGTCCCTTTACTCGTAAGCTGCAGAGTTTTATTAAACCGCACAAATAAAATAAACAGGATGCTTGCCGCACAAATAAGTAATTTAAATAAAATAGCCTGGTGGTCGAGCCTGATCATTCCGCCGAATAATGATATAGAGGCAGTATTCAATGAGTTGAAGCTCATGACACCCGCAATCAGTAAGGTAAGTAACGTAAGCATAAAACATAGCTGCTTATTATTGCGAGCCAGGAACAGGTCGGCAATAATAACGAGCAAAAATCCGATCACGATGACAATTTCCGGCAGGAAGAACCCTAAACTGCCTATCGTATTATCAATGGAAAAAGATATGCCAGGTATAAAATCGTTCATTACCCTGAGATCAATTGAATGAAGGCTAGAACAGAGGCATTCATCTTACTAAAAACCAGCGATGGAAAGATGCCCAGCAGTAATGCAAGGGCAGCTAAGGGAACGAGGGCAAATTTTTCGCGTAAGTTAGCATCTTTAAGACGGGCCAGCCATTCATCGCCGCCTTTTAAGCGGGTCTGTCCGAAAAACATCCGTTGTAAAGTCCAAAGAAAATAGGCTGCACTTAAAAGAATTCCTACAGAACCTGCGATTGCCATCCAGCGTGGTAAAAAACCATTTACGTCCTGCGATGTAAAGGCACCAATGAGGCTGAACGCTTCTGCCATGAAAGCCGAAAATCCGGGCAAACCGAGAGAAGCAAAAAATGCAATCATCACAAAGGCAGTAAATTGTGGCATGATCAGCGCCAAACCTCGAAAATTAGCAATTTCCCGGTCGTGAACCCTCTGATATATCATACCAACAAGGAAAAATAGCATCGCTGATAAGCCACCGTGACTAATCATCTGAAGCATCGCGCCGCTAACCCCTTCGGTTGTACAGGAAGCAATACCCAGTAAAACAAAGCCCATATGCGACACCGAAGAGTACGCGATAAGGCGCTTGAGGTCGGTTTGAGCCAGAGCATTAAGCGCCCCATAAACGATAGAAACTACCCCTAAGAGGCCTAGCCACCAGGCCGAAGAAACAGCCGCATCCGGAAAAATACTGAAGCATACTCTAAGAATCCCATACCCACCTACTTTTAACAGCAGGCCTGCAAGGATGATGGAAACCGGCGTGGGTGCTTCAACGTGCGCATCGGGTAACCAGGTGTGCAGGGGCACCACCGGAACTTTGATGGCAAAAGCAACAAACAATACGATAAATGCGAGCAATCGCGCAGAAATTCCCAATAAGCTCTGGTTTGCGATGGAAGAAAATATAGATCCATCAATATAATTTGCCGGATCCATCATCAGGATCATATTGAAGGTGTGGTTGCCTGTGGCGGGATTTATTACTGAAAAATATAGTCCGATTATTACCAGCAGCATAAACACAGAACCAAAAAGCGTGTACAGGAAAAATTTGATCGCCGCATATTCCCTTCTCACTCCACCCCACATTCCGATCAGAAAATATAGTGGCAATAGCATGAGCTCATAAAAAATGTAGAATAGAAAAAAATCGAGTGCACAAAACACCCCAATAATCGCTGTATTTAACAGAAGTAACAAAGCGAAAAAAGCTTTCAGGTTTGTTTTAATTTCCCAGGAAGCCAGAGTGGCAACAAACATTACCAGCGCCGAAAGAATCAGGAAAGGCATGGAAAGACCATCGATGCCCAGAAGATAATCTATTTCCAGCTTACCGATAGACCCCAGATCCAGGCGGATCCACGAAACTTTCTCCAGTAACTGAAACTGGTTTTCTTTATTGACACCGGCAAATGCAGATGTACTGTTAAACTCGAGATAAATAAAAACAGAAATAAGGAACTGAACAATAGTGGTTCCAAGGGCGATATATTTAAAACGGTCGCGAAAACTTGTTGGCAGGATCAATATGATCAAAGCAGCCACAAGAGGCAGAAAAATAAGGATGGATAAGATGTAACTCATCGTATTACGTCCTTATTAATTAATAATAGGATATACTTCATAAAAAGTAATTTAAAATAAAAAAGGCAATCACCACCGTAAGCATTGTGATCAGGTAATGCTGTAGATGTCCTGTTTGAAACTTACGGCTGAGGTTTCCAATGCTCTTAGCCAGTTCTGCAACTGAATTAATGGCTCCGTCCACGATCCTGCGATCAACCCAGTCTGAGATACTGGATAGTATCCGTATTACCGAGCCCAGGAAATTTATAATTCCATCGACTACCCGTTTATCAAACTGATAGCTGAAATGCGATACGCTTTCTGCAGGTCTCGTGAATAAAAATGTATAGGCTTCGTTTAAATACCAGGCCCGGTTCGAAAAGCGGTAAAAAAAGCTTTCGTCCGAAAAAACTTTGGCGTCCTTTCTCACATAAATTATATAGGCACAATAAATGATCGCAACGCTCACCAGGTTTACCGCAAGCGGAACAACAATGTGAAGCGGGTCTAATCTTAGTACTCCTGCATCCTGGAAGCCCTGCACCAGCCAGGAATTTTCATAAGAAAACGGATTAAAAGAAAATAAAATAAATATACTGCAGAAAGCCAGAACCATCAAGGTACGGTTCATTGGCGAAGGAGGATCGTGGATACCCTCGAAACGTGATTTTCCCAGAAACACCTTGAAAATCAATCTCGATATATAAAAAACAGTCATCCAGCTGCTCAGTACCAATACATAAGGCACTGCCTTTTTTACACCATGAAAGCCTTCAGCCCATTCAAAAGAAGTTATAAGCAAGGCATCTTTGGAAAGATATCCTGAACTGAACGGGAGTCCGGCAAGAGATACAGCAGCAATACACATTGTTATAAAAGCTACTGGCATCTGTTTACGCAGCCCGCCCATCCGGCGAATATCCTGGTGATCAAAATCAAGCTGATGCTGCTCCTTAAAATGATGAAGCTGATGAATCACTGCACCTGCCGCAAGAAAAAGCAGGCATTTAAAAAAGGCATGTGTAGCCAGGTGAAACATGCTTTCTCCATAAGCTCCAATTCCCATCGCTGCGATCATAAATCCAAGCTGCGATATGGTTGAGTAAGCTAAAATGCGTTTAATATCGTTTTGAGTCAATGCAATTGTCGCTGCCATAAACGCGGTGATTATACCTATGGCTGTAATTACATTCAAAGTAAAATGGTCAAGAATCGGGTAAACCCTTCCCAGCAAAAAAACGCCGGCAGCCACCATCGTCGCAGCATGGATCAGTGAAGAAACTGAAGTCGGCCCTTCCATCGCATCCGGCAGCCAGGTATGCAAAGGGAATTGGGCCGATTTTGCAATTGCACCTGTGAAAAGCGCTAAGCCTGCAATACTTAGCCATATTGCAGGCATCTGGCTGGTTGTGCTGATCCATAGGCCATCGTCTATCCGGGCCGAAGAAACAAGTCCGCCCTCCCCAAAAAGCTTCACGATATCAAGTGTCTGGAATTGTGAATAGATGATCATAATGCCACACAGAAAGCCGATATCACCAATCCGGTTCATGATAAACGCTTTCTTTGCTGCCTGCGATGCAGCAGGCTTGGTAAACCAAAAGCCGATCAGCAAGTAAGATGAGAAACCAACAAGCTCCCAGAATAAATAAATAAGTAACAGGCTATCAGAAATAACGAGTCCAAGCATGGAAAAACAAAACAGTCCCAGGTAAGCCCAATACTTATTGATATTGGCATCGCCTTTCATATAGGAAAGGGAATAAATATGTACCAGTGTCGAAATTCCCGACACCAAAACCATCATCAACACGGAAAGGTTATTCAATAAGATGCCCGCAGTGAACTGCCGTTCGCCGACTGAAAACCAGGTTAACTGTTCGTGAACAATATTCTTGTTCCACACAGTTAAAAAAATTAATATGGATATAATAAAGCTAATGCTGATATTAAACACTGCAAAATTTCCCCCTGAGGTTCTACGGATGAGCACCGCAGAAAACGAAAGCAAAGGCATGACAATCATGAGGATTGACATTATACACAGCGTGCTGTCCGAGAAATTGAGTGTCTCCATTAATCTTTCAGGGTATCAATTTTCGCAGGATCAATGGTCTTGAAGTGCTTATAAACATTTAATATAATAGCCAGAGCTACAGCTACGCCTGCAGCTGCAAGAACGATAGCGAAGAGGGCGAACATCTGACCGCCGCCTTCAAATTTATCAAACTTACCAAATGCCACAAAGTTGAGGATGGCAGCATTGATCATGAATTCAATTCCTATTAATATTTGGATGGCATTTCTTTTGGTAAGCACCGCGTATAAGCCTATACAAAAAAGGCCTGCGCTGATCAGCATGAAGTGCGATAAAGGAATCATGATCTTTTTTCCTTTCTGGCCAGATGTGCTGCGCCAATTAAAGCCATCATAAGAAATACGGAGACCATTTCAAAAGGAAGAATATAGCGGGTCATTGTGTTGATTCCGATTTGATGAATGGTATTATCATTTTGCCCAATGATATTATTCTCCTTCAACCACGTAACTTCGGGAATATCTGTATTGATTATTGCGGTTACGATAAGGAACAGAAAACCAAGAGCTATCATTAATCCTGCAAAATGATTCAGTTTAAAACCATCTTTTGTGCTTTGTAATCCCTTCAGCAATTCCCTGTTTGAAAGCATGAAGGCAAAAAGCATCAGTACCAATACTCCGCCGGCATAGATCACCACCTGCGTCACTGCGATAAAATCTGCAAGGGCGAAAACAAACATAGCGGCTAACGAGAAAATAGTTACAAAGAACAAAAATATGCTCCGCACCAGATTCCGTATACTTACTACCAGTAAAGCAGAAATAAGGGTTAAGGCTCCAAAGAAGTAAAATATTAGTTGTTCAGGATTCATTTTAATTTTTATCGGGCTGTTGAATTGCGGCCTGCTTGGCAGCCAGGCGTTCCGCATTCTGTTTTTCTAAAGCTAAGCGTTTATCTTCTGCTTCCGCAGCGGTCATATCGGAAAACTTATAGACCATCTCATTTAAACTCAACATGCTCCGGTCGTACTGGTCGGTCATGATAATACATTCTGTAGGACAAACCACTGTACACAAGCCACAATACATGCACTTGGCCATGTCAATATCGAATTTTGCAGCATACAGACGCTTCGTAGTACCGTCGGAAGTTTTGCCAATAGCTTCTGTGGCTTTGATGCTTTCTATTTCAATGCAATCAACCGGGCAGATCTTGGCACAGAGATCGCATACAATGCAATCATCCATCTCTACATCAAGCTGGTAACGGCCCACTTCCGGTACAGGAAGTTTCTGATGAGGATATTGAATGGTGGTGGTACCACTATCATGTGAAAAATAATTTGAATCTGTTATGGGCCGTACTTCTCTGCTTTTTCTGGCAGCAAAAAAATGCCCCAGGGTGAGACCTAAACCTTTCCCCACAGTTCTGAATACATTGATAAGTTTGTTAACCATTTGGAATTACATCATTGTTAAGCGCCAGATCCCTGAAGCAAGCATGCATAAAAAAGCAAGGGGCGTCAGTACTTTCCAGCACAAACTCATTAATTGGTCAACCCTTAACCTGGGAAGTGTCCAGCGGATCCAGATCTGTATTGCCACTATCATCAAAGTCTTTATCAGGATCCAGAATATACCCCATCCCATACCGGTAGTCCAGCTGGCCAGCTTCACAGTTCCAACGTCAGGTAAAGGGCTATTCCATCCCCCAAGGAACAAGATCACACCAATCATCCCAACAAGGAACATCATTGAATATTCGGCCAGAAATATAAAAGCGAAACGCAGCCCGGAATATTCCACATGGAAACCGGCAACAAGCTCAGACTCTGCCTCGGGTATATCGAAAGGTGCCCGATTGCATTCCGCAAGGGAAGCTATAAAATAAATTGCAAAAGCGACGATCAGATGGGGTGCCTGAAAAATGTTCCATGCAAGCAGACCTCCAATAGCCTTAACATCCCACACACCAAAAAAAAGTATAGATTCCTGGGATAAGATCCCTTGTTTAATGCTTACTTCCTGCATGTTGAATGTCTGCGAGATCATTACGGCAGATATCAATGCTATACCAGCAGGTATTTCATACGAAACCATTTGAGCTACAGACCGCATCGATCCAAGAAGGGCGTATTTGTTATTTGATCCCCATCCAGCCATAAGAACTCCGATGGTTTCCATTGAAAGAATGGCGAAAATATAGAACAATCCCAGGTTAAGAGAGGTTGGGCTTAAGCCAGGAGCCCATGGCATGGCGGCAAATCCCAGATATACGGAAACGAATATGACGATCGGTGCAAGTGTAAAAAGAATTTTATCAGCAGCTGTAGGGATGATAAACTCCTTTTGAAGCATTTTAAGAATATCGGCGAATGCCTGTAGGGAGCCGTATTTACCGACTTCCATAGGGCCCAGGCGGTCCTGCATAAATGCTGAGATCTTCCTTTCAGAATATAATGCGAATAATGTAAATAAGGCCGTGAATGAAAATAGGGCGGTGGCTACAAGTACATATGTCAGATAGAAATTCAATTCATCGGGCTTATGTATGCAAACTTACGGATAATGCTTAAAAATTTAAGCTAATTAAGCATTTTAATCCCATATAGGATGAAGTGTCAGATTGATCTTTTCCCCGAAAAAGAGACGGGTACTTTTTGCGAATGATGGGGTATAATCTGATACAAAGAACTGATGCTTTTTTGCAACTTCATTATTTAAAAGCTCAAGAAGAGAGAGGCGCTCCTTCACATATTCAGCTACAATTTCAGCGGTATTAATTATATCGATCCTCCCGCTATAAAAAGAAGCGATCTCGGGCTTGATCAAAGGGTAATGGGTACATGCCAGTATAAGGCTATCTATTTTTTTCAGTTTAGACGATGACAGGTAAGAATTTATAACTGTTTTGCTGATATTATTGTTGAAAAAACCTTCTTCAATCATCGGTGCAAGCAAAGGGGTGGCAAGCGATGATACCTGGATACCAGGATTAGCTAACTTGAATTTTTTAGCATAAATGTCAGACCTGATGGTCGATTTAGTTCCAATCACTCCAATTTTCCGGTTTTGGCTTTTTTGAATCATAAAATCTACCACAGGATCTATCACATTGATAATCGGCACCCGGTCACTCAAAAAATGAACGAGCTCGTGATACGCATGTGAAGATGCAGTATTGCAGGCAATTACGATGACCTTACATTTTTTGTCAAGAAGGAACTTAGCGATCTTGAGGCTATAAAACTTTATAGCTTCCGGTGATTTATCACCATAGGGCATGTGAGCCGTATCACCAAAGTAAATAAGCTGTTCATTAGGCAATATCTTGCGAATCGCATTAGCGACGGTTAGCCCTCCAATTCCGGAATCAAAAATGCCAATAGGTAACGATGAGCCCATAAGGTCAAAATTAAGGAAAGATTTGGGAACTGCGATAGGCGTCTAGCTATCAGACCTCAGTCATCAGACCTCAGCTTTCAGACCTCAGACTTCAGACCTCAGACTTCAGACCTCACCAGTAAGTCATAAAAAAAAATGCGTAACCGCATGATTACGCATTTCCTATTATATAAATACTTCTTACTTACTCGCTGTTGTAATACCCAGCTTCGCTTTAACTGCTACTAAAAGATCTTCACCGCCATCGAAATAAACCACACCCGGCTGAGACACATCAAAAACGTATGCAAAGCCCTTCTCTTTGGCTACAACTTTAACCGCATCTTCAGCTTTTTTGAATACCGGCTGATAAAGTTCGGTACGCTTAGCAGTTAATTCCTCCTGGGATTTTTCCTGAGTTACGGTGATACGCTTTTCCAAATCCTGGATTCCGGTAACCAAGGTGGTAAGTTCTTTCTCCAGAGCAGCTTTATTGGCTTCGCTCAGGGTTTTATATTTGTCTTCGTAACTGGTTACCAGTTTCTGGCGTTCAGCGCCCATAACTTCTAAGGTAGTTTGCTTTGCCTTTGCATAGGTTTGAAAATTTGCATCTGCAGTCTTCATTTCAGGCATGGATTGTAAAAGATCGGCAGAATTGATATGACCAAATTTTTGCTGGGCGCTTGCCATATTTCCAGCTAAAAACAATCCTGTTGCAACTACTGCTATTCTCACTAAATTTTTCATTTGTTTTTTAATTTGTTTTTTAATTTGTTATGAATTTGCCTGGCCCATTTATTCTATGATAGGCAGCTTATTCAGGTTTATATATTTGTTTCTACTTTAATAATTTATATACGTATTAATTGGTAATAAACGTGCCCGGTTTATAACCGAGACGAGTGATAACATCATTACTTTTATCTAAACGGGGACTGGCGTATAATAGTGTGATCTCGCTGGTCTTATCAAATATCATATCCAGTTGCTGGGCGTCTGCAATAGCCTGAATTGCTTTTGAAACCCGGTCCTGAATGGGCTTTATCAATCTTGTCCGTACCTGGAAAAGTTCTCCTTCAAATCCAAATTTAAGTCTTTGGAACTCTTTTGCAGCATTCTCCCTGTCAATAATTTCTGCCTCTCTCCTCTTCCGCATGTCTTCAGTTAACAGAACCTGATCTGACTGATAAGCTTTAAAAAGCTTATCAATATCAGCAAATTTTGCATCAACATCCTTTTGCCACTGTGCAGATAAAGCATCCAGTTGCTTTTGGGATGAGGTATACTCCGGGATATGCTTTAAAATATAATCACTGTCAACATACGCAAAACGCTGCGCGGATGCACTTATTGTTACAAAAAATAATAATACTGTTCCGAAAATCAATCTTTTCATCTCAATTAATTAAATCCTCCGCTTAAGGATTGTGATATACTAAACGTAAAACGTTGTCTTCCATCATTATTGTCACCTCCACCACCTGGGATTTTATCAAAACCATGCCCAAAGTCAATACCCAATAATCCAAAAATAGGCAAAAAGACCCTTGCTCCAACACCTGCAGATCGCCGTACATTAAAAGGGGCAAAATCCCGGAATGAATTCCAGGTATTACCACCCTCTGCAAACGCGAGGAGAAATATAGTTGCCGACTGACTCGCTGTAATGGGGTGCCTTAATTCTAACACGTATTTATTAAATATCGGGCTTCCTGAACCCTGAGCTATAGTAGGATTAGATCCTGCAGGTATAACCGCATTGTTTGCATATCCACGCATGGCGATAATTTCTGAGCCCTGTAAAAAATCAAAGCCCTGCATACCATCTCCACCAAGTTTAAACCGCTCGAAGGCAGATTGCCCAACAGCCTGGTTGTAAACTCCCAACAAACCAAACTGGGCCTGTGCTTTAAAGATCAATTTACCATATACCCGCTGGAACCACTGTGATTCGAACTTCCATTTATGATACTCGGTAAACCTATACTTTTCCCTATCTGTAGCTACCGTATAATTGATGTTATTCAATAAAGAATATGGCGGAGTAGCTTGAACAGTCAGCTTCAGGTTAGAACCACCAGTTGGAAACACAGGGGAACCGTCAAGAGAGTTCCTGCTTAACTCCTGAGTTAAGTTGAAGTTATAAGAAGTTCCGGTTGAGAAAATGAACTGGTTATAGTTATTCAGCTTATACTGCTGGAGATTAATAGATGTATTCGCCTGGAAATAATCATCAGGCCATTTCAAGCGCTGCCCACGCGTAAACGTTAAACCATTCAGACGGATTCTCTGAAGATCAGCATTCCCCTCGCTAAGTCCGTTTGACTGCAATGATGTAAAAGCGCTGATCCCAAAGTAGATGGGCTTTTTACCCCCCAGCCATGGTTCAGAGAATGAAAAACTATACGATTGATAAAATTTACCATTGGTCTGGCCTCTGATACTTAATTTTTGTCCATCACCTTTTGGCAGAGGCTTCCAGGCACTCGCCTTAAATAAATTACGCGCTGAAAAATTATTGAACGTTAATCCTAAAGTTCCTACTACACGGCCACCGCCGAAACCACCGGAAAGCTCGATCTGGTCGGAAGGTTTTTCAACTACATTGTACTCAATATCTACTGTGCCATCATTGGCATTTATATTGATAGGCCTGGGATCGGTCTTGGTATCATCAAAGTTTCCAAGCTGGGCGATTTCCCGGGTGCTTCTTACGATCAGCTCTTTTGAAAACTTTTGACCTGGCTTTGTCCGGATCTCTCTTAAAATTACTTTATCGTTTGTCAGGTCATTTCCTTTCACCATCACTTTATTAATGGTGTACTGCGGACCTTCATACATTCGGATCTCAAGGTCTATGGTATCGCCATAAATTTTGGTTTGTACGGGATCGGCATTAAAGGTCAAATATCCGTCATTCAGATAAAGGGATGAAATATCGTCGCCACCCGGGCTGCTGGAGAGCTTGCGGGTCAGTTTCTCTTCACTAAAAACTTCTCCTTTTTTAATGGCAAGCAAGGATTCCAGAAATTCCTTAGGATATTTTGCATTTCCTGCAAAAGTTATGTTTCCAAAATAATATTTAGGTCCTTCATACAGATCGATCTTAACAGTAACCCCATTGTCGCTGGAGCGAAAGGTTGAATCATTCACGATTTCCGCATCCCGGTAACCTTTTTCATGCATTTTGGAGATCATAGCAAGCTTATCCTCTTCATATTTAGTCTGAAGAAATTTACCGGCACCAAATATCTTGTAAAAAGCACGCTCTTTAGTTTTCTTCAGATATTTTTTAAGCTGCTTATCTTTGAAATCCTTATTTCCTGTAAAAACGATCTCGTCAATTTTCACACGCTTATTCTTATCCACAGAAATATCCAGGATCAGGTTGTTCGCTTCTGCGGTATCTTTTCTTTGGGCAATGGAAACATCTGTATATAAATAGCCTTTATCATTAAAATGCTTCTTAATAATATCAGTGGTAGTTTTTATCAAATTTTCGTTAACCACCTTACCTGTTTTATCGTTCAATTTTGCCCGAACATCTGTAACCTCCCCCTTTTTAAGTCCAAGAAGTTCAATTCGGGTTAAACGTGGGCGTTCCACAACGACGATATCAAAGAATACGGAGTCACCGCGGATTGAGGAAATGTTTAACTGTACATCGTCGAATAAGCCCTGTCCCCAGAGATTTTTAACTGCGTTGGAAGTCGCATCTCCCGGAACAATAATTTTATCTCCTTTTGTAAGCTTAGAAATTGTTATGAGAACATCCTTATCCAAAAATTGTGTGCCGCTTATCGTGGTACCGCCAATGGTAAATTCCTGCGGGTTGAGATAACTGATTTCAGAGCTCGTAGGGGTAGTTCTCGGAGGCGTAGGAGTTCCTGTCCTTCCAAACTGCGCCATTGCGGAAGTTCCGAAAATCAGTAATAATATGATGATGAAAATACGATTCATTTCTTGTGTTTAACGGTGCTAAAATAAGCTAATCACTTGTTAAAAAGTGTTAAAAGTAAAAATTAGTTCAATTGCTCACTTGTCATTCCGAAGCGCCTTTCTCGCTTCTGATAGTCAATTATAGCTTCAAATAGATCTTCCCTCCTGAAATCCGGCCATAGCTTCGGGGTAAAGTAAAGTTCTGCATATGCCAGTTGCCAAAGAAGATAATTACTGACCCTGTATTCACCGCTTGTGCGGATCATGAGCTCGGGATCTGGCATGCCGGCCGTGTTTAAACAGGAAGCAAAAACATCTTCCGTAATCTCCTCAACCTTTAACTTTCCTTCACTGACATTCGCTGCAAGTTCCTTTGCTGCTTCTGTAATTTCCCACCGGGAACTATAGCTCAGGGCCAGGGTGAGCGTACATGCCTTGTTACCGGCGGTTCTACTAATGGTCTCTTGAAGCTGACGGTAACATTTAGCCGGAAGAGACTTAAGATTGCCGATCGCATGTAGTCTCACACCATTTTGCATCAATGTTTTTGTTTCCTTACTTATAGTTGATACAAGCAATTCCATTAAGGCCATCACCTCCAGTTTGGGCCTGTTCCAATTTTCAGTTGAAAACGCATACAGTGTCACATATTTTATTCCCAGTTCTACAGCACCCTCAATGGTATCGCGGACGGCGATAACACCATTCTGATGACCAAATACACGCATTTTACCCTGACCCTTCGCCCAGCGGCCATTACCGTCCATGATAATAGCTATGTGCTCTGGCAGGCGTTCTTTATCTATTTGCTCAATTAAGCCCATTAAATCGTATTGATGTCTAATACTCGGGGCTGTATAACCTGCTCTGAAATTAGAACCGCAAAGTTACGACTTAATTGTATTTTTATACTACCTGATTTAAAAGAGATTAGGATCATATTTATAGAACGCCCGCGTCTAAAACATCGGACATTTAATTGATACAAACGTATAAGTAATGCTAACAGTACTAAACATATAGGTATCCTTCTTTCTGAAATCACCCCGCTGCGTTCCGGCGGTGCCGCTCTGCGTTATCGATCGATCTGATAATATGGGGCTTAATGTACTTGCCGGAGGCGTTACCGTAAAGTCGGGGTATCTCCCGCTGATATCATCCAGATAGTCGGTAAAAGCAGTGCGATAACCTATATCAGCAATAAGATTCCAATTCCCTTTAATATTATATTTTATCCCGGCGCCATAGGGAACACTGACTGCATACTTTTTATATTCAACAGCTTCGGTTTGAACCGGCTGAAGTTCCACTTCACTGCCGTTATAATCGGTAACCGGGTTAAATCCCACCGCGCCAACACCTGCAAAAATAAATGGACTTAATCTTCGGGAACCAAAACCAGGCAGATCTCCCGGCAGGTAATTAAACAAATTAAGTTCAACTTGAAGAGAAAGCTCAGAAATAGCGGATCTGAAATTCAGATTGCGGTCGTTTTGATAGGCATTGGAAGATTTAGCGTCATCACCCCGGATCTTGCCTTGTAAAAAACCAAGCTTCGCAGCCCAATAACCATTAAAGTTTCGCTTGACTTGTGCCCCATATGCAATATCTGTAAAACTGTATGGTTTAACCGGGTTGATGTCGCCCATATAGCCAGACGCACCCACAGAAACACCGGTTTCCCAGGTCTGGGCAGAAGCAATAAAGATTTGTGCAAAAAAACAAACAGTTAAAAGAAGTCTACGCATTAAAGGATCCTGCTTAATAATTCCTGGTATCTATTCCCCAAAGTAATTTGTTCCTTAACGTAGATAAATAGTTTTCATTATTCAAGCGGATCAAATTGATCCCAAAATGTGCTTTTTTAACCGTTATTTTAATAGAATTGTCGATCACTTCCGTTCGGGAATCACATGTAAGAAGGTATTTTGAACTCCGGCCTTCAATTTCAAAAGACAGAATATTAGAATCTGAAAGGACAATGGGCCGAACGTTCAGGTTATGAGGAGATATCGGGGTAACAACCATATTGCCTGATCCTGGAAAGATAATCGGCCCTCCGCAGCTTAGGGAATAGGCCGTAGAGCCGGTCGGAGTGGCTACAATAAGGCCGTCTGCCCAATATGAATTCAGGAAATCACCATTCAGATAAGCATGTACGATCATCATCGCCGATGTATCCCGTTTATGGATCGTAATATCATTGAGGGCGAAATTCTCGTTCCCAAATAAGTTTAGCTCAGATTCTATGCTTATCTGCTCCCGTTTATCTAAGGTAAACTCTCGGTTAACAAGACTTTGAATGGCTGAGGCAATATCATTCTTATTGATACTCGCTAAAAATCCAAGCCTGCCGAAGTTAATTCCGATCACCGGTATATTGGAATCGCAGATCAGGGTCACCGTATCCAGAAGAGTACCATCGCCGCCCAGGCTAATCATCACATCAACCTTTGCCGATACCAGGTCATGATAATTCCGGAAGATTTGGAACTTTTTCGGAAAAAATATCTTGCCGGAGATAAAGTGATTATACTTATAATAAACAAAAGTTTCAATATCGTGGTGTGACAGACTATCAAAAACCTGCTGAACATGTGGCAGAACCGTATTGTTAAACTGCCTGCCATAAATTGCAATTTTCATGCTGCTCTTTTAAATATCAAGGTAATTCATAAGCTGATCATATCTGTCGGAATTGCCGTCATCTCCTTTGGTGTCGTTAAATGTTGCCTTAACATTGTAATCATATCTTAAGAAAGACGCCAGAATAGAAGATATATCCGTACGATTGAGCTTCAAGGTAACTTCTAATCTTGTTGAATCGGGAAATGATTCCACGTATGAACTAAGGATCTGCGCGTTATCAGACTCGACTATCTGGGCTATGTGAGATAAGGAATTGTTTCTATTATTTATTTCCAGAATGATAATGCTTCCCGGTTCTTTGACAGCAGTTAAGGTAGCGACATGTTCCAACATCGTGTTGATCGAGATCAATCCTTTGTAATTTTTTTGGATGTCGAGTACAGGAACAACGCTTAGCTTTTGCTCATAAAATAGTCTGATCACGTCATAAACGTGCTGCTGCTGAAAAACAAAAGGACTGTGAAGTGATAAGCTTAATCCCCCGACCGGAAATGTCTGATCCGGCATTTCAATGAGATCTTCATCAGAGATCAATCCAAGGAATTGAATGTCATTAACGATGGGCAAATGGTTCACCCTGAACTCTGCCATCCGTTCCATAACTTTCTGAATGGTATCGGAGGTCCTTACCGGAGGTATTGCATCTGATATAAGTTCCTGTGCATACATACGCTAGTCTTTGTGGCTTTCCAGGAATTTTCTTAAATAAACATTGAATTCATCAGGCTGCTCCATCATTGGGGCATGGCCGCAATGATCAATCCAGTATAGTTCAGAATGCGGTAATAGCTGATTAAACTCTATAGCAACTTCAGGTGGGGTAATTTTATCATTTTTTCCCCATATCAGACAGACCGGCACTTTAATCTTATATATATCTTTTGACATATTATGACGTATGGCAGATTTAGCCATTGCGAGTATGCGGATCACTTTCACCCGGTCGTTGACGATCTGATAAACCTCATCTACCAGCTCTTTGGTAGCCGTTGCAGGATCATAAAAAGTAAATTCCACCTTTTCCTTTATAAAATCATAGCTCTCGCGCCGGGGAAAAGACCCTCCAAAAGCGTTTTCATATAAGCCTGAACTTCCTGTTAATACAAGAGACTTTACTTCTTCAGGATGATTTAATGTATAGATCAATCCGACATGTCCCCCCAGTGAATTTCCAAGTACCGTAATGTTCTGGAGCTTTTTATATTTTATGAATTTGTGGACAAATTTCGCCAGCGTTTTTACCCCGGTGGTTAACAGCGGCAGGTCGTATAACGGAAGTAAGGGAATAATAACCCTGTAATCCTTTTTAAACTCTGCCACAACATCCGTCCAGTTGCTGAGAGCTCCCATTAATCCATGAAGCAATACAAGTACTTCGCCTTCGCCTTCGTCAATGTATTTAAAACCGTTTTCTTCTTTAATTGCGAACTCCATAGAATTGTTAAGTGCGTATATCGTGCTAGTGCTAAGATATAAGTCTGAATGTAAAATCAGTACAAAAACTTATTATATGCTTATAAAAATAAGTTCTTGTTACAAGTATTTGAAATTTACCACTTATAATCCAACAAGAAGCTCCTTTACAACCTCAGAAATTGTTTTGCCATCGGCTTTGCCTGCCAATTCTTTGTTAACCAAGCCCATCACTTTTCCCATTTCTTTTATACTGCCCGCGCCTGAGCGTTGAATAGCGTCTTTGACGTGTGCGGTAATCTCGTCCCGGTTCATTTGTTTTGGAAGATAGGCCTCAATAACCTGCATCTCTTCCTGCTCAATCTGATAAAGATCATCCCTCTGCTGGGCCTGATAGATATCTGCAGATTCTTTACGCTGCTTAACGAGTTTCTGAAGAACCCTGACTTCGGTCTCTTCTGTTATGGTTTCTGCGGCGTCCTTCTCCGTTTTAGCCACCAGAAGTGCTGCTTTGATAGCCCTCAGGCCGCGTAATCTAGCGCTGTCCTTGCTGAGCATGGCAGATTTAATATCCTGATCTATATTTTCCTGAAGCGACATTTGGTTAGAATAATTTTTCCGAATTGGTTATTTTAATGGCAAAACTACACAATCCCCAGAATGATTTACGAATTAGTGGTTACCATTTGCGAGAAGTGCTTGCTTTATTAAGTCCCCGCATGCTTTAAAGCGATTAATCAATTAGCTCATCAAAACATACCGTTTGCTCAAACTTACTCCCTGATCAAATGGGTGGTATTCGCCTGCGCGGTTGGCATTACGATCATATCATTAATATTTACGTGAGGCGGGCGTGATACAGCGAACCAGATGGTCTCTGCGATGTCTTGCGCATTAAGGGGTTCAAACCCTTCATATACTTTCTTTGCCCGTTCTGTATCCCCCTTAAAGCGCACTTCCGAAAATTCCGTTGCTACAGCTCCCGGATGGATGCCGGTCACTTTAATCTTATGCTTCAACAGATCAATACGCATTGCCTGATTTAACGAATCGACGGCATATTTGGTAGCGCAGTATACATTCCCATTAAGATAGGTTTCCTTACCAGCAATAGATCCCATGTTAATAATATGTCCCCCGCCAGATTTGATCATCCAGTTCGAGATCACTTTCGTGACATATAAAAGTCCTTTCACATTGGTGTCTATCATCACATCCCAGTCGGTTGTGTCTCCTGAATTTATCGGATCGAGGCCTTGCGACAAACCGGCATTATTGATCAGAACATCAACTTTCTTCCAATCGTCGGGCAACGTTTCAAGCTGAGCTACTTCTTCTTTGTTCCTCACATCGGCAATGAGTGTCTTAACCCGGATACCAAATTCCTGACGGAGATCATCAGAAAACGAGTTCAACTTTTCAGCCCGGCGGGCTAAGAGAATCAGATTATACTTTTGCCCGGCGAAAAGACGTGCACATGCCTGGCCAATCCCGGCCGTTGCACCTGTTATTAAAGCTATTTTAGACATACAAGATCAATGGTGTCCTAAACGTTTTAGGAATATATAAAAGTAGTTGATTGAATTGAA
>JBBJNR010000005.1:0-73239 GCA_037719315.1 Daejeonella sp. | reverse complement strand
CTTAATCAAATTCCCTGAATGAAAAATCAATACGGGGTTTATCGGACGGATACGGATTGTCGGCGGTTGTAACATTATACGGCTCTGCGGGCACCTTAATTGATGGCCAAATCAAATGGCTGGTCTTCAACCGTAAAAAGCTTTTAACCTTACTGACAGATTACCACTCCGGCAAGCCCCTGTCAAAAAAAATAAAACGCAGAAAAGCGTTTAAATATGAATTAAAATATCCGAGATAATTGAAGCCGGCCATTCTACACTATCCTGTACATCGACACACCTAAATTTATCGTTGAATCTGATGCTACCATTGTTGCTCCGCTTAGTTTTGCGTGGGTTTTAAAGCAATAGTCATTTCATGGAATAGTATCAAACAGATTTCTGTCTGTGAGCATGCGTGATTGAATATAATGAATATAAGTTATTCATTATCAGTCTGTATCAGCTTAATTTAGAACGATTATAAATTAGTAAAATAGGTCACGTTAATGTCATGGTTATGTGAATTAAACCTACTTTTGTCATCGAAAATGCTGCGTACTAATTACTAAGCACCTTTTCCTATAACACATTTCAAATTTTAGCATTAAATACTCAATATGAGAAGCATCTCATTATTTTTTAGAAGTGTTGCAAAGTCTCTTGTACTGATCTCCTTTTTGGGCGCTGCAGCTGTATCTTCAGCTCAGGCACAGGATGCGGCAGCAGGTGCAGCGATATTTAAACAAAAATGTACCGCTTGCCACGCCATTGGAAAAGTTGTAATCGGACCCGATCTAAAGGGTATCGACAGCAAGTACGATGAAGCATGGTTGGTAAAATGGATCAGGAATGCTCCTGCATTTATTGCTTCGGGCGATCCCCAGGCAGTAAAGGCCTCAGAATTTTCCCCTGCAGCGATGTCTGCGTTCCCTGAATTGTCAGAAGATGATGTTAAGAACATCCTCGCTTACGTAAAAGCTGAAGAGACCAAGCCTGCAGCAGATCCAAAAGCTGCTGGCGGAGCAGCCGGAACGGATGGTGAATCTGGTGGAATTAGCAACTTTATGATTTTCGGTTTAATAGCTGTAATCATTATTGCTTTCCTGGTGATCGTTGTTCTGAACCGTGTTACTTCCACTTTAGAGCGTGTGATCCTGCAAAAGCAAGGTGTACTGATTGAGGATGAGGCTACGACTGAAGTTAAAGATAAATTCGTCGGGCTTAAAAAACTTGGTAAAAACAAAAAATTCATCCTGTTTATCGTTCTGCTGTCAGTAATATTACTGGGATCTGCCGGATGGATGGGAATGTGGGAAACAGGTGTTCACACCGGATATCAACCTGTTCAGCCCATTAAATTTTCTCACCAGCTTCATGCAGGTCTGAATAAGATAGATTGTCAGTATTGCCATTCAGGTGCATTTACTTCTAAGAATGCGTCTATACCATCACTCAACGTTTGTATGAACTGCCATAATTATGTCACGGCATCCGAAAAATATGATGGTAAAACTTCTCCGGAGATACAGAAGATCTATCATGCGCTGGATTATAATGAAACGACCAAGCAGTACGGTACCAATACAAAACCTGTTGAATGGATCCGTATTCACAACCTGCCAGATCTTGCTTATTTCAACCATTCTCAGCACGTATCGGTAGCTGGCATCGAGTGTCAGAAATGCCACGGCCCGATCCAGACGATGGAAGAGATCTATCAATATGCGCCGCTTACAATGAAATGGTGTATCAACTGTCACAAGGAAACCGAGGTCGACCATAAAGATAATCCATACTACGACAGACTTATAGCCGCTCATGATAAATTGAAGAAAGGCGAAAAAGTAACAGCTGCAGTATTGGGTGGGTTGGAGTGCAGTAAATGCCATTACTAAGAATAGATTTTGAAGATAACATACGTATACAGTTATATAGCTTAAATGGAAAGCAATAAGAAATACTGGAAAGGTTTAGAAGAACTGCAGAATACCAAAGATTTCGTTGAGAAAAACAAAAGCGAATTCGCTGAATCGCTTCCAATTGAGGAGGTGCTCAATGAAGCGGGCCTGAGTACCGTAACTCCACGACGCGACTTTTTAAAAGCGTTGGGATTCGGTTTAGGTGCAGTAACTCTGGCAGCTTGTCAGACAACTCCGGTTCATAAATCAATTCCTTACTTGGTTAAACCGGAAGAGATCATACCGGGTATTCCCAATTATTATACTTCTACATTCAACGGACACAGCGTTCTGGTTAAAACCCGCGAGGGCCGTCCTATTAAAATTGAGGGGAATCCTAATTGTATTCTGAGCAAAGGAGCGTTGGATGCTAAAGGACAGGCGTCTGTGCTTGATCTTTATGATGTATCAAAATTAAAAGGCCCGGTTCTTAATGATGCTGATGCTTCATGGGATAAGATAGACCAGTTTGTTAAAACTGAACTGTCTAAAACAGGAGGAAAAAGTATCCGTATCGTCTCTTCAACAGTAAACAGCCCTTCAACAAAAGCTGTAATTGCTGACTTTATTGCAAAATATCCATCAGCTAAGCATGTTCAGGTTGATGCGGTTTCATATTCTGGTATCATTAAAGCAAACGAAGCTAGCTACGGTAAAGCTGTTCTTCCAAGATACCGTTTCGATAATGCTGATGTCATTGTCAGCTTCGGCGCCGACTTCCTTGGAAGCTGGATCTCACCGATTGAATTCAATACCCAATACGCTTCTAAAAGAAATAATGCTGCGCTGAAAGGCGGTAAGATGTCGCGTCACATCCAGTTCGAGACTGGCATGAGCTTAACAGGAACAAATGCTGATGCCCGAATTCCTTTGAAGCCATCTGAAGAAGCTATTGCAGTACTTAATTTATATGCTGCTCTTGGCGGAGCTATTTCCGGCGGTAAAAAGCTTCCGAACCAGAAAGCTGAAACAGCAGTTATGCTTGCAGCAAAAGAATTAACAGCTGCTAAAGGAAGAAGCCTTGTGGTTTCGGGATCAAATGATGTTGCAACCCAAACGGTTGTAAATGCTATTAACTCTCTTCTGGGGAATTATGGCACTACGATAGATCTTGACAATCCTTCATACCAGTACGCAGGAAACGACGCTGATTTTGTGACTTTGGTTAACGAGATGAACAGCGGTTCTGTTGGTGCTGTGTTCTTCCTGAACAGTAACCCTGCGTATGAATACGCAGAACCGAAAGCATTCTCTGATGCACTTGCAAAAGTGGCACTTCGCGTGTCATTTGCTGATCGTAAAGATGAAACAGCTTCTTTATGCCAGGTTATTGCACCTAATCACCACTACCTGGAATCATGGGGCGACTCAAATCCGGTAGAAGGATATTATACTATTGCTCAGCCAACTATCAATCCTGTTTACAACACACGTAATGCGGAACAAGGTCTTTTGATCTGGTCTGATAACGCTGTTCAGGATTACTATCAGTATATCCAGAATAACTGGTCTAAATCTGTTTTAGCGCAAAGCGGAAGCACCTGGAAAGACCTTCTGCAAAAAGGTTCTGTAACAATGACTGCCAAAACCGGAGGTGCTTATGCATCGGCGGGTAACGTTGCTGCTGCTGTTTCCGCTATTGTTGCGGAAAGCAATGCCCTTGCTAAAGGCGGTGACAATGCTGTTGAGCTTCACATTTATGAAAGCACAGGAATTGGTGATGGTAAATTAGCGAACAATCCATGGTTGCAGGAATTGCCGGATCCGGTTTCTAAAGTTACCTGGGATAACTACGCTGCCATCGGGCCGAAATATGCAGAGAAGTTAGGCATTGGCGAGTTCGACCTCGTTACTGTTAAAACTGATAAATATGAAGTTACTTTACCTGTGCTTATTCAGCCGGGTCAGGCTTCAGGAACTGTTTCTATAGCTGTTGGCTACGGACGCACCATGGCTGGAAAAGCTGCGGTTGAAGTGGGTAAAAATGCCTATCCTTTCTTAAGACTGGTTAACGGAACGTTCCAGGGTAATGCTGCGGCAACGATAAGCAAAGCAGGCGGAATATACGAGCTCGCTCAGACGCAAACCCATCACTCTATTGAGGGAAGAAATATTGTCCGCGAAACTACTTTAAAAGATTTCTTAAAAGATCCTAACCATGGTACTGGTCACGGCCATGTAAATCACGTTGACCTTTGGAACGAGTTTGAGATGCCTGGCCACAACTGGGTAATGGCTATCGATCTGAATGCATGTACTGGTTGCGGAGCTTGTATCGTCGCTTGTAATGCAGAAAACAACATTCCTGTTGTGGGCCGCGACGAGGTTCGCAAGCGCCGGGAAATGCATTGGATCAGGATCGATCGTTACTATACTGCCAATGATAATGGGAACAAAGTAACCAAGGAGGATGAGTTCGAAGATATGGAGACTATGGACAATGTGTCTGTGATCCATCAGCCGATGTTATGTCAGCATTGTGATCATGCTCCTTGTGAAACTGTCTGTCCGGTACTGGCAACGGTCCACTCTTCTGAAGGCCTAAATCAGATGGCTTATAACCGTTGTATCGGTACAAGATACTGCGCGAATAACTGTCCTTATAAAGTACGTCGTTTCAACTGGTTCAACTACTGGAATGATTCACGTTTTGATAACTACATGAACAATGAGTTTACACAGCTGGTGTTAAACCCTGATGTGACGACCCGTTCACGTGGTGTAATGGAAAAATGTTCCATGTGCGTTCAGCGTATCCAGGCTGGTAAGCTTCAGGCGAAATTAGATAAGCGTACATTGAAAGATGGCGATATCAAAATGGCTTGTCAGCAAACTTGTCCGACCAATGCGATCATCTTCGGAGATGGAAACGATCCAAATTCTGAAGTTTCACAAGCATTAAAGAGCGAGCGTACCTATTATGTACTTGAAGAGATCAATACTAAACCAGGTGTTGGGTACCAAACAAAAGTTAGAAATACTGTAGAGGTTTAATACAAGAAATTCAATAAAGATATGTCATCTCATCACGAGTCTATACTTAGAGAACCCTTAGTAACCGGTGAAAATATTACCTACTCCAAGGTCACCGAAGATATATTGGTTCCTGTAGAAAATAAACCTAATAAAGCCTGGTGGATCGGTTTCATCGTCTCCGCTATTGGCGCCGGTCTTTGGGTGTTCGCAGTAAGCTGGACCTTCTGGTTCGGTGTCGGCGAATGGGGATTAAATAAAACAGTTGGCTGGGCATGGGATATCACCGGTTTCGTATGGTGGGTAGGTATTGGTCACGCGGGAACATTGATTTCTGCGGTATTATTGCTCTTCAGGCAGAACTGGCGTAACTCCATCAACCGATCTGCAGAGGCCATGACGATTTTTGCCGTTATCTGTGCTGCAACCTATATTATTTCGCACATGGGTCGCCCATGGATGTTTTATTGGGCGTTACCCTTACCGAACCAATTCGGCTCTTTATGGGTAAACTTTAATTCACCACTGGTGTGGGACGTATTTGCGATATCAACCTATTTCTCAGTTTCATTAGTGTTCTGGTACACGGGTTTACTTCCTGATATTGCTACTATCCGCGACCGTGCAACGGGATTACGTCGCCGCATCTATTCTATACTTTCTTTTGGATGGAACGGTTCCGTGAAAACATGGCAGCGTTTTGAGCTTGTGTCTTTAATTCTTGCCGGGGTTTCCACTCCGCTGGTACTTTCGGTACACACGATTGTATCCATGGACTTTGCCACTTCATTGGTTCCGGGATGGCATACCACGATCTTCCCTCCATACTTTGTGGCAGGAGCAATTTTCTCTGGATTTGCAATGGTTCAGACCTTATTGTTGGTTACCCGGAAGGTGATGAACTTTGAAAACTATATCACCATGTTCCATATTGAATCGATGAATAAAATCATCATTCTTACCGGGTCAATTGTGGGTGTAGCTTATCTTACTGAGCTATTTATTGCCTGGTATTCTGGGGCAGAGTACGAACAGTACGCCTTCCTTAACCGTGTAAGCGGACCATACTGGTGGGCTTACTGGACCATGATGACCTGTAACGTGTTCACTCCTCAAATATTTTGGATCAAAAAAATCCGAACCAGTGTCGCGTGGTCATGGATCTTGTCCATCGTGGTAAACATCGGTATGTGGTTCGAGCGTTTCGTGATCATTGTCACGTCATTGCACCGAGATTATCTTCCATCAAGCTGGGTTATGTTCTACCCAAGTTGGGTTGACGTATGCGTTTTCATCGGATCCATTGGTTTGTTCTTTACGCTATTCTTGTTGTTCCTTCGGGTATTGCCTGCAATTGCGATGGCTGAAGTGAAACTGTTACTGAAAAGCTCAAGTGATCAGGCGAAACGCAAATTGATCCGTGAAGGATCTGTAGACAAAGGAGAAGCGGATTACTACCTGGGTTCACTTGAAAAGTATGATAGTATATCACCGCGGAAAGTAGAATACGAAAAAGTATAAAAATGAGTAACATAAAATATATTTTAGGTCATTTTGAAGATCCGGATGACCTGATGCACGGGATTGATAAGCTGCAGGAAGGTAACGTTTCAATTTACGACGTGTACACTCCGATGCCTATCCACGGTATTGAAGATAAATTAGGAATTAGACGTTCACGCCTTGGTAGAGTTGCCTTCTGTTTCGGCATCACCGGAACAGTTACCGCGATTTCAATGATCTGGTACATGCTTGTATACGATTGGCCGATGAACATCGGTGGTAAGCCTCATTTTGCATTCCCCGATTTTGTGCCAATCATGTTTGAATTAACCGTTTTGTTCTGTGCGTTTGGGATGGTGGGAACCTATTTCTTTGTGAATCACCTGGCTCCGGGACGTGCTCCCCGGGTTATGGACCTGCGTGCTACGAATGATCGCTTTGTAGTTGCTATTGACGCAAAGGAAAATCCATATCATGATAAAATTGACAACATTTTAAAAGAAGCTGGTGCTGTTGAAGTTAAGCACAACGAAAGGAAATATGTTAGTTATGAATAAGGTCCTGATAATTTGTACCGCTTTTTTAACGGTAGCAGCGGCTACAGTTATATCTTCTTGTTCCAACAAGAGAAGTACAGGCGTTGAGTTTGCCCGGAATATGTATGATCCGATCGCTTATAACCCGGATCAGCCAAATAAAAACTTTAAGGATGGGAAAACAGCTCAAACCCCGCCGGCGGGTACAATGCCAGTAGGTTTTGATAAAAACGATGATTATCCAAATACTACTGAGGGTTACCAGGCGGCAAGCGCAGGTTTGTCAAATCCGCTTCCGGTAACTATTCCAACTCTTGAGGAAGGTAAAACCCTTTACCTTAACATGTGCTCGCACTGCCATGGTTTAGAAGGGAAAGGTGATGGTTCAATCGTGAAGATGGGTAAATTCCCTGCTCCGCCATCTTACTCAACCGGAAATTCATCAAGAGGCGGGTCTATGAAGGATCTGACGGACGGTAAAATATTTCATACAATAACCCATGGTGTTAACCTGATGGGTCCGCATAAATATCAAGTAACACCGCAGCAACGGTGGAAAATTGTTATGTACGTTCACGAATTACAAAAATTACAATAGTCAATTGCTCCAGATGGGAAATCATAATCACACTCATAATTTTACAGAACAATTTACTTTTTCGGGAAGATTAAAAACCTGGACCCTGATAGCCATAGTAATAGGTGTTCTGGCAATCGTCTTTGGATTTGTCACCGGGCAGGCTGAGCGGACTTACGCTAATTTGCTACTAATGGCTTACTATTTTACGTGTGTTTGTGCTGCAGGTTTATTCTTTGTTGCCTTGCAATATGTAGCGCAGGCTGGATGGGCAACCGGATTACTAAGAATACCACAGGCTATGTCGAGGGTTCTTCCTATCGCTTCTTTAGTATTGTTCGTCGTTTGCGCATCGGGCTTGCTCACGCATAATTTGTATCATCACTGGAATGCGGAAGGCTTATCAGATCCTGCCAGTGCTAATTATGATAAACTTATTGCCGGCAAATCCGGATACCTGAATGTCCCGTTCTTTCTGACGCGTCTGGCGGTATTTCTTGGAGCTTATAGCTTTTTCGCATATTTATTTGCAAAATATTCAGATCGCGAGGGATTGGAAGGCGGCCTGGTCAATTATGATAAGAGCATTAAGTGGTCGGCGGTATTCCTGATTATATTTGGATTTACTACTCCGATATGGGCCTTTGATACCATCATGTCTTTGGAAGCACACTGGTTTTCAACCATGTTTGGATGGTATAACTTTGCCGCTTTGTGGGTTAGCGGTTTATGCGTGATTACATTGATCGTGATCCTGCTAAAGAAGGGTGGTCATATGTCATGGATCAACGAGAACCATCTGCATGATATGGGTAAGTTCATATTTGCTTTTTCTATATTCTGGACATATATCTGGTTTTCTCAGTTCCTACTGATCTACTACGCTAACATGCCCGAAGAAACAGTTTATTTCTATAAGAGATGGGAACCTGAATACCTTCCATGGTTCTGGGTTAATATAGTTGTTAACTTTGTAGCACCGATACTGATATTAATGAGCCGTGGCACGAAACGTCAGACAAACACATTGATGTTTGTATGTATCATGTTACTCTGCGGTCACTGGCTTGATTACTATATGATGATCATGCCGGGTACAGTAGAATCACACCGTGGTTTTGGGATCATTGAAATAGGTACAGCCATAGGATTTGCAGGTTTGTTCACATTTCTTACTCTCCATCAGTTAAGCAAAAGGTCTATGGTACCTACCAATCACCCTTTCCTGGAAGAGAGTTTGCATCACCAGTTATAAATGAAGATCTTAATAGCAAAAAGGAACATAGTACGAATAAAATGAGGTTAAGAGAAATTTTTAATATCAGGATTGTAGCTTCAATATTGATTGCATGCGCTTCTATTGTATCAGCTAATACAGCATTCGCCCAGGTACAGGATAGTACGGTAAGTTCGATAACTGCGGTGGAAGACACCGCAGTCGCCGCTATATCAGCAACGCCATCTTCAGCGCCACTGATCAGCACTGCGGTTGATACCCTTGCTAGGTATAAGAATATGCAGCCTGCATCTGTAGAAACAGACCATTCAGCCGCTTACAAAACCGGGGCGTACTATCTTCTTTTATTTATACTTCTTTGCGTATTTATCGCGGTAGTTGGTAAGGTGATGGAAGTTTATGAGCTAAGCCGCGATATTCAGGGTAGAAAAGGAGCAAAGTTTGACCTGAGAAGATTTCAGGGAGCTCTGTTCATAATTTTCCTGATCGTGGGTACGTATGGTGTCTACTGGTCATACTCCGTTCAGGGGTCTATGAGTATGCATGAATCTGCTTCAGAACACGGCCTGGATATTGATTTTATGTTCAATATTACACTTATCATCACTACGGTAGTATTTATCCTTACGCATATTGCCCTATTTGGATTCTCCTATCAATATCGTGGTTCAGCTAAGAAAAAAGCTTATTTCTATCCGCATAACAATGCTTTGGAGAGAATATGGACGATAGTGCCAGCTATCGCGTTAACGGTGCTGGTACTTCTGGGCTTCTTTACCTGGAGAAGTATCACCAATGTTTCACTTGAGGATCAGAAGAAGGCAATTAACATTGAGGTTGTCGGCGAGCAATTTAAATGGAATCTTCGTTATTCCGGAGACGATAACGCCATAGGTAAACGTAATTTCAAATTGACTACGCCAACAAATGCTTTAGGTATTGATTTTAAAGATCAGAAAAGCTGGGATGATCAATTGGTTAGTGAAATTGTAATTCCCGTTGGCAAGCCTGTTAGGATCACTATCGGTTCTAAAGACGTGCTTCACAGTTTCTATCTTCCTGATTTCCGTGTACAGATCAACGCGGTTCCTGGAATGCCTACTTATTTCCAGTTTACCCCACGCCTAACCACTGAACAAAACAGAGTTAAGCGAAATAACCCGGCCTACGACTATGTTCTGCTTTGTGCAAAGATATGCGGGGCAGGTCACTATAATATGCAAGCTAAAGTTACTGTTGTTTCTGAAGCTGAATATGCGGTATGGCTTGCTAAGCAGCCTCTTTATTACAACGATGATGTAAAAAAAGAGCTTCAGATGGCTGAGCAAAATAAAGCGGCCGACAAAAATAAAATTGCGTTAAATACAAATACTATAAAATAATTATGGCAAGCACAGCATTACACAATACAGCCGTACTTCACCAACACGACGATCACGGACATCATAAAGAAACGTTTATAACTAAATATATCTTTAGCCAGGATCATAAAATGATCGCCAAGCAATTTCTGATCACAGGAATTATTATGGCAGTTATTGCAATGATGCTTTCAGTCTTGTTCAGGCTTCAGTTAGCCTGGCCTGATAAAAGCTTTCCTTTGCTGGAAGTTTTCCTTGGAGATAAATGGGCAGAGGGAGGAAGGATTAAGCCAGATTTTTACCTGGCCTTAGTAACCATACACGGAACCATGATGGTGTTCTTTGTATTGACAGCCGGACTCAGCGGCACATTCAGTAATCTTCTGATACCGCTGCAGCTCGGTGCAAGGGACATGGCCTCGCCATTTTTGAATATGCTTTCCTACTGGTTTTTCTTCCTTTCATGCTGTATCATGATGGCGTCCTTTTTCGTCGAAAGCGGGCCTGCGAGTTCGGGCTGGACGGTTTATCCGCCATTGTCAGCTCTTCCTAAAGCGATCAGCGGATCAGGAACAGGTATGACGCTCTGGCTGATTAGCATGGTACTTTTTATTGCTTCCGCATTGATCGGGGCTTTGAACTATATCTCGACCGTATTAAATATGCGGACATCTGGTATGGATATGTGGAAGATGCCTTTGACTATTTGGGCGTTTTTCTTGACCGCTATTGTGGGTGTCCTTTCGTTCCCTGTGCTAGTGTCGGCGGTCGTTCTTTTAATATTCGACCGTAGCTTCGGTACGAGTTTTTATTTATCAGACATTGTTGTTGCAGGTCAGGTATTGCCTAACCAGGGTGGAAGCCCCGTATTGTGGCAGCATTTATTCTGGTTTCTGGGGCATCCCGAGGTTTATATCGTAATTATGCCTGCTTTAGGTATAACTTCCGAAGTTATCGCAACCAACTCACGCAAACCGATTTTCGGATATCATGCGATGGTTTACTCACTGATTGGTATTACGGTGTTGTCGTTCATCGTATGGGGTCACCATATGTTCGTGACGGGGATGAATCCATTCCTGGGAGGCGTATTTATGATCACTACATTGATCATTGCGGTACCATCAGCTGTTAAGACGTTTAATTACCTGGCGACGATATGGAGGGGTAATCTTCGTTTTACTCCGGCTATGCTTTTCGCAATCGGCCTTGTGTCCTTCTTTATCTCCGGTGGTCTGACTGGAATATTCTTAGGTAATGCGGCTTTGGATATTAATCTACACGATACTTATTTTGTAGTAGCTCACTTCCACCTGGTGATGGGTGCAGCTGCAATTTTCGGAATGCTATGCGGTGTGTATCACTGGTATCCTAAAATGTTTGGGCGCATGATGGACGAGAGATTGGGATATTTACACTTTTGGTTTACGTTTATCGGGGCTTACCTGGTATTCTTCCCAATGCACTTCATGGGCATTGATGGTGTACCTCGTCGTTACTATGCATTTACCGAATTTGCATTTATGCAGGAGTGGCTAACAGTAAACGTATTCATTACATGGGCTGCAATTATTTCAGCATTAGCGCAAGTAGCATTCTTGTGGAACTTCTTCTACTCCATGTTTTATGGTAAGAAAGCAAGCCAGAACCCATGGGAATCAAATACCCTGGAATGGACTGCCCCTGTTGAACATTTGCATGGTAACTGGCCAGGAGAGATACCTTCGGTTTACCGCTGGCCATATGATTACAGTAAACCAGGACATCATGAAGATTTTATTCCTCAAACCACTCCTTTCTCTGAAACAATGAGTTCTAATCTTCAGCATGATTTTGAAGATAATCCTGAAGCAGAACTTATTCAGCAGGAATGGGACAGGCAGCATGCACCAGGTCGCGCGGCCGAAGAAATTAAATAGAAGGAATTGCAAAATATCCTGTTAACAATTAGTGTTAGCAGGATATTTATTTCGCTATCGCTATTCCTCCTGCAAACAGCCCTACGGGCTTTTTAAAACCGAAATGTATCTTTCAAGTGAGAAAAGGTTCCTGGCGATAAGTTACATTACAATTGCAGCTCTTTTTCTGCTCATACTGGCTGGCGGCATTGTTCGCAGCACCGGATCGGGAATGGGTTGCCCGGATTGGCCTAAGTGCTTCGATCAGTACGTTCCGCCCACCGATGTTTCTGAACTTCCGCCGGGTTATCAGCAGGAGTATGTCGATAAACGTGTGAAAAAAAATGAGCGTTTGGCCAGATCACTGGACTTGCTGGGTTACGGCGAAACAGCTCACAGGCTGCGGAATGATCAGAGTATTTTAGAGCCCGACGAATTTAACGCAGCTAAAACCTGGACAGAGTATATTAACCGTTTGCTGGGCGCTATTGTAGGCTTATTGCTAATTGGATGTGTTATTGCGTCAAGTACATATCTGAAGTCCAGGAAACGTATATTCTTCTGGAGCTTATTTAACTTAATATTAGTAGGCTTTCAGGGCTGGCTTGGTTCAATAGTAGTATCTACAAATCTCCTTGCCTGGGTGGTTACTGTTCACATGCTTGTGGCAATAGCCATATTGGGTATTTCAATATATACCTATTATGAAGCGAAGGTTTTAAGGGATAGAAATATGCTGGCTGATAGACCATCACCGGTAATAAAATTTCTGGCCTATGCCGGACTTCTGCTGACAATTGTGCAGATCACCCTGGGGACAGAGGTGCGGGAACAGATTGACATGATCTCCGCAGCAATGGGTGGATTGAACCGGGCTGAATGGGTACAAAGAGTAGGAGCCAATTTTGTATACCACCGGGACCTGGCAGTCCTGGTGATAATTGTTAATATATTATCATTTGTGTTGATCAGAAGGAGATATCTCAGCAAGGGATACGAGTATAAATATATATCCTATGTACTTTTGCTGATTGCCGCACAAATAGCTTCGGGCCTGGCCTTGTCTTACATGGGATTACCGCCATTCGCCCAGGCAGTGCACATTTTGCTGGCCACACTGGTATTTGGCAGCCAATTCTACCTGCTGCTGCTGCTGGGCAATAACACGCTGATGAACAACAGCAAATTGAACGAATAAGAAGTGAAGGAATTTATATCCGATTTTAATAAGTTAATTAAGTTAAGGCTTACCCTGACCGTAGTATTTTCTGCGTCCATCTGTTTTTTGATGGGAAGCAGGCAGCAGGGAGATATTAACTGGATTAACTGGATGATCCTGACGGTGGGTGGCTTCCTGGTAACAGGCGCAGCAAACGGATTCAACGAGATCATTGAAAAAGATCTGGATAAGCTGATGAAGCGGACGATGGACCGGCCTCTACCATCGGGTCATATGACTACCGGACAAGCACTTGTTCTCAGCCTGATCATGGGTATAGCCGGGACTTTGTTGCTGTTGAGACTTAATTTTCCGGCAGGCATACTGGCGGTGTTTTCTATCTTCCTCTACGCATTTGTTTATACTCCAATGAAACGTAAGTCGCCAATTGCTGTTTTTATTGGTGCTTTCCCGGGCGCGTTACCTCCACTTATTGGTTATTTTGCTGCTTTTGATGAGCCCAGAATTTCATGGATTCCGGTAATTCTGTTTTTAATACAATTTGTATGGCAGTTCCCCCACTTTTGGGCTATAGCCTGGGTTCTTGATGAAGATTACAAGCGTGCGGGCTTCAGGCTGCTACCGACCACTAAACAGGATAAGGCGAGCGCCTTCATCACCTTATTATCAACAATGATATTGATCCCTGTAAGCCTGATGCCGTCCGTTTACCTGATACCATCAGGGCAGGCTTTTGGAGGAAATATTTACAGCATACTGGCATTGATCGCCGGTTTATATTTTTTCTGGCAGTCAGTTCAACTGTACATTAACATGGATGTTCCATCGGCCAAAAAGCTGATGTATACCTCATTTTTTTACCTGCCTTTGCTGCAGTTAACCCTTTTGTTTGACTTTATTGCAAAATAACTATGGAACATTTACAAGTTGAAGATATGCAAAGCCTGAAGGCGAGAAAATTCCTGATGTGGCTTTTTATCATTTCATCCTTCATGATGTTTGCGGCCCTGACCAGCGGCTTTATTGTGTATACCGAGGGAAATGCAGAACGCGGAATTAAAGTTTTGCTTCCGAAAGCCTTTATTTATAGTACCGTAATCATCATGATCAGCAGCATCACCATGCATCTCGCTTACCTCTCAGCGAAAAAGCTGGATTTTGGAAAGCAAAAATTATATACTCTCCTGACTATCCTTTTAGGAATAGGCTTCTTTTTCAGCCAGTACAGCGCCTGGTCCGTTTTGACCACGTCGGGAGCTTACTTTGTGAACTATAATGCTTCTCAATCCTTCATCTATGTATTTACCGGCGCGCACTTATTACATATCTTCGCGGGTATAATTATGCTTGTTTATTCCTATATCGGAAAAATTAGAAACATCCCGCAGGTGCGCAATTTATTCCGCCTCGAAGTGACATCCATTTTTTGGCATTTTATAGATATCCTATGGATTTATCTATATGTTTTCTTACTTTTGAATCAATAATATAACTAATACCACCGTTTAAATGAGTACTGTTCTATCAAAACTTGATGAAATAAAAACTGACGCCTGGAGCGGCGGCAAATCGCCTTTTGCTGTAGAATATGGAAAACTGATGATGTGGTTTTTCCTGCTGTCGGATGCTTTTACATTCTCCGCATTTCTTATTTATTATGGGGCACAGCGTTTCAGCAAGTTAACCTGGCCAGATCCGGATGTTGTATTCCAGTCTATCCCCGGATTAGCCGATCATGGATTTCCCCTGGTATTCGTAGGCTTAATGACCTTCATCCTGATCATGAGTTCTGTAACCATGGTTCTTGCAGTGGAAGCCGGGCATCGTAATTCAAAGAAAGAAGTCGTTTGGTGGATGATCGCTACGATCATTGGCGGTGCGATGTTTCTGGGATGCCAGGCCTTGGAGTGGTCACACCTTCATCATGAAGGTTACTGGTGGGGTAGTTTTCCTGCATCATATACGGGCGTTGATACCGTAGGGGCTTTGCAATTTTCAAACTTATTTTTTACCATAACAGGATTCCATGGTTTCCACGTATTTACCGGGGTGGTCATTAACATTATCATCACACTCATGGTTGTATCCGGGGTATTCCAGAAAAGCGGTAGCTACCTGATGGTGGAAAAGGTTGGTCTTTACTGGCACTTCGTAGACCTCGTTTGGGTATTTGTATTTACATTCTTCTACTTAGTTTAATATTCACTAAAATGTCTTCAGAACACACAAACGACGAGCATGCAATAGAGCATGAAGGAATGACCAAGAAGAAGATCTGGCAGGTTTTCTTTTATATGTTAGGGATCACTGCGATTGAGTTTTTTATAGCTCTTTATTTGCTTCCCAAAGGCATTATCGGTCAGGGTATTGGGAATTTTATTTATGTGATCCTTACCCTCGTAAAAGCATTTTACATCGTGGCATATTTCATGCACCTAAAGTTTGAAAAATTTGCTTTGAAGACTGGCATAACGGTTTCTCTTGTATTTATCATTTACTTTATAGTTCTGATGCTTACCGAAGGCTCATATCAGTACCTTCATATGAATTAATGAGCTTACCTTCTTTTCCGATTAAAAAGATCCTTGTATTGCTGATATTATTAGTCGTACCGGGATCTGTTTATTATTTACTAAAAGCTAAAGGAGAGAACAGGTACCGCCCCCTTTCAATTTATGGGCCAAAACAGCCTGCATCAACATTTCATACTAAACGTGGAAAGCAGATCCGCGATACCATCTATCATCAGATCCGCGATTTTTCGTTGCTGAACCAGGATAATGAAACAGTAAAGTTCCCTGCCGACAGTAACCAGATAACCGTTGTAAATTTCTTTTTCTCCCGCTGTCCCACCTTCTGTTCCAATATGAACAAAGAGATGGCAAGGGTCGCAAAGATCTATAATGGAAATCGGCTGATGCGCTTCCTTTCAATCAGCGTAGATCCGGAATATGATACCCCGGCAGTACTAAACTCTTATGGTAAATCGTACGTCAAAGAAAATAAAAAGTGGGATTTTTTAACAGGCGATAAAACGTTTATTCACTCCCTCGCTAAAGAAGATTTCCTTGTGGATGCCTTGCAGGACACCACGAAAAAAGTCAATTTTATTCACAGCCCTATGCTGGTCCTTATCGATCCTCAGAAAAGGATAAGAGGTTACTATGATTCCACCGGAGGAAATGAACAGATGAATTTGCTGGTAGACGAAATAAAGGTGTTGATAGCGGAAGAATTAAGAAGTGTAAAAGATCGCTAATTATCTATTGAAAATATGAACGATAAATTTATCGCAAAACTTATAACTGGAGTTTCCATTTTTGTTCTGGTTGTTGTGGTGATCCTGCAGAGCAAGGTTCTTAATATTTTTCCTGATAAAGCAGCCATTCCGTCATGGGTATTTTTTCTTCCGGCATTCAACGCACTGGTAAATGGAACATGCAGCGTTCTTTTACTGTTGTCTCTGTATTTTATCAGGCGAAAGAATATTTCAGTGCATAAGAAGCTAAACATACTCACATTTATCCTTTCGTCCCTGTTTTTGGTTTCTTACATTATTTTCCATGCTACAGGTATTAAAACTACGTATGGAGGAGTTGGTATAATAAGAACAGTTTATTATGTGATATTGATCAGTCATATTATTCTGGCTGCAATTGTTTTGCCCCTGATATTGTTCAGTTTTCAGAAGGGCTTGCAAATGCAGGTCGAAAGTCATAAAAAACTGGTTCGATGGAGCTATCCCATCTGGTTATATGTTACTGTAACCGGAGTGATCGTGTACCTGATGATATCGCCTTACTATACGTTTTAAGTCAATCCTCTATTTCTGATTCGCCAGTTCCGATTTAACGGATTTTTCTTCCTGAAATCTTGTTTTAACCATATCTTTGCACTATGAAGGCCATCAAGATAACGCTCCTGCTTTTCATGTTTCTTTTTGCAGGCCCGGGCGCTTTCGAGGTTTCTGCCCAATGTGCGATGTGTACTTTAAATGCTGAAAGCTCAGTTCAAAATGGCAATACGGAAGGCAATGGTCTCAATAGTGGTATTTTATATCTTTTAGCCGCGCCTTACCTTGCCGTGGCTTGTGTTGGCTTTATCTGGTATAAGAAATACAGGCGTAAGAACGTTTCAGTCCATATGAAGAACAGCAAGATCAACCTGAACTAAAATTCCATTCGTGCAGTAATTGGCCAGTTAAATTTCTTAAATATCCAAAACATACAATGATCAGATCGGCAACATTTGATTTTTTAAAAGATTTAGCTGATAATAATAATCGGGAGTGGTTTCAGGACAACAAAGACCGGCATGATGAAGCCCGTAACAATGTACTTGAATTTGTAGGGGAGCTTATCGCAGGTCTTTCAAAAGTGGATATCACGGTATCTCCGGATCTGGATCCGAAGAATTGTGTCATGAGAATTTACAGGGATGTCCGGTTCAGCAAGAATAAAACCCCCTATAAAAATAACTTCGGCGCCGGTATATCCCAACAGGGTAAAAATTTTAATGGTCCGGGGTATTATCTTCACATCCATCCCGAAGAGTGTTTTGTTGCCGGTGGCTGTTGGATGCCGGAAGCAGGCATGCTGAAATTAATCAGGCAGGAAATAGATTATAATGGGAAAGATTTCCGGGAGATTATCGACAATCGGGATTTTAAAAAGTATTTTGGTGAGCCTGACCAGGAATACAAGCTCAAAACAATGCCAAAAGGATATTCCGTTGAACATCCTGAAATCGAACATCTAAAACTCAAAAGCTTTACAGTTACCCATATCCTGACCCCAAAGCAGCTTGTTGCTTCAGATGCCGTTCAAACCATTGTTGAAGGATTCGAAAAGTTATATCCTTTTATGTCTTTTCTACGAAATGCCATATCTTAATTATTAAAATATTATGAGAAAATCATCTTTTCCGGTTTTTATAGTTTTGTTGATCACTGTATTGTCTTCCTGTGTAATATTATCTCCCAAAAAATATAACGCCTTACTAGCTCAAAGGGATTCGCTTTCCCTGGGCTTGGAAGGTGCCAGGACCAGGATCGTTTCCCTGGAAGAAGAGATCGAGCTTCTTAAATCGGATACTTCCAGTATGCATGCGCAGATCACAGGACTTGAAGATAAGCTTAAGGGGCTTGATGACAGCTTTAATTCCCTTCGATCAAACAGCTCTTCCGAGATAACCCAGCTTTACTCGGACCTGCAAAAGCGGGAAGCGCGCTTAAAGGAAGTTGAGGAGATCTTGCGCAAGAGGGATGAAGCGGCTAATGCGTTAAAAGAAAAGCTTCAAAAGGCATTGCTTGGTTTCCAGCAAAGCGGGCTCTCGGTCGATATTAGAAATGGGAAGGTATATGTTTCTTTAACGGATAAGTTGCTTTTTAGCAGCGGGAGCATTGTTATTGATGAAAAAGGCAAACTCGCTTTGGAGGAGCTTGCTACAGTTCTTAAAACACAGCCGGAAATTAACATTTCGGTAGAAGGGCATACCGATAACCAGCGCGTGGTTAATCTGGGGCAGATAAAAGATAACTGGGATCTGAGCGTACTGCGTGCAACTTCTGTTGTGAGATTTCTAACGGAAGACGAGAAAATTGAGTACAGCCGGATAACTGCTACAGGGAAAGGTGAGTACCAGCCTATTGAACCCGGATCAACAGCTGATATCAGAAGCAGTAACCGGAGAATTGAAATTGTATTATCGCCTAAGCTGGATGAATTATATAATCTGATTAAATAGTTGTACGTAGTACGTTTTAAGTCTGGGCGGAGAAGATGTTTAAATTTTATTAATAATTCAGACCACCCCTGGCCCCTCCTTGAAGAAAGGAGGGGAAAATGAAACACTGTGTAAAAATAAGCTGCTGGTTTGCTCCCCTTTCTTTAAGCTACAGTGTACCCACATTTCTATATCGTTGTGCATAGTCGACCAGTGTCTCCCTCTGGAGGGAGAATTAAAGAGGGAGGATTTGAATGACAACAATTTACACCGCGATAATCCGTACACCCCTCAGTCCTGCGGACAGTTCCCCTTGAAGGAAGTGGAGCAAAATCGTAACACATATTTAATCCTTTGTCTTTTACAGCGTTTAGTTTTCCCCTCATTTTTAAGGAGGGGGTCAGGGGGTGGTTTGGATACAATGTTTAATAGTAAATTGGTTTTAACGGGACGTTTATGAAGGTTTCAAAATACTCTACAAAAAGATGTGGGTACACGGTAGCTTTGTTTTAGGGGAGCTGCCCGAAGGACTGAGGGGTTATAGTCTTGTTTGATAAGATCTTGATTTCAGCGGATATGAAGAATTTTGTTACAGCGTTGGTTTAGAAGGGGCTGGTAAAGTCTTTAAATTTAGGCAGCTCCTTGTCTTTTTCTGAAAGTATAACTTCTGAGGCATCGATTCCCCAGTCAATATTCAAATCCTGATCATTCCACATCGCACCGATCTCTGAAGCTTTATCATAGAGCTTGGTTACTTTGTAGGTGAAGATGGTATGGTCATCCAGGGTAACGAATCCGTGAAGGAACCCGGGCGGTACCCACATCATCCGGTGATTGTCCTCACTTAGCTCAATGGCAATATGCTGACCGTAGGTTGCAGAATCTGTGCGGATATCAACTGCTACATCAATTACCCGTCCTCGTATCACGCGAACAAGCTTTCCCTGCGCACTGGGATCTTTTTGTGCATGAAGGCCGCGTAAGGTGCCCTTTTGTGAAAGCGACTGATTGTCCTGAACGAAGTCCGCAGTGATACCTGCTTCCTCAAGGGCTTTCCTATTATAGCTCTCGTAGAAATAACCACGGTCGTCGCGCCATAGTTTGGGTTCAATAATAAACAACCCTTTTATTTTAGTCTCTAAAAAGTTCATTTTGCGCTTATAAATTCCATAACCGTACGGAAGGAAACAAATTTATTTTCAAACTCTGCCGGATAATCTTTTTGAAGTGCGGCGGCGAATTTTTGCTGATATTCATTGTATTTGTCTAGTGAATCGGCTACATACTGAATACAATATGTAATTCCGTCATTGGGTGATTCAAGTACTTTCAGCATCCGGTTAGATGCAAAACAGCCGGTATTCATCACCCGCTCTATATGTTTATTCTGCATCCAGTCCAGCCAGGCTGCATGGATATCCTCTTCCAGAATAATTGTTACGTTATATAGAACCATGGTGCGAAGATAGGAAGTTGTACGTGATATGTTGTACCTTATACGTTAACTGCACTGTGGGAAAGCCACTACTTATTAACAGCTGCCTTTTATTCAGGAGTCTTTTGTCGCTGTGCTTCAGTCTTTGCTCTTTGTTCTTTACTCTAGGTTCTTTTTCATCCCAGTTTATCCCCCCTCAGCAACCTGAAACGTTTTCTGGCTTCTATCACATATAAGCTTCCCGGGAAATCGGTGATGATCCTTTGATAAAGCTCAAGCGCTTTACCGGATTGATTAAGTTTATTTTCGTAGAGATCTGCAAGCATAAAAATAGCATCATCTCCCCAAAGATCCGTGGTGTGCTTATCGACAATAGTCTGCAGTTGCAGCACAGCCTGCTCAAATTCATTGCTCTTTAGAAATATCCTGGATTTAGCCATTAATATATCATCTGCCAGGGAATTTCCAGGGTATAGAATATTCAGGCTGTCCAGGATTGCCAGTGCCTTTGCAGGCTGATTTTTAAAGATCAGCAGGTCGGCGTATGAATATTTTTTCAGGGCTGCGGTGTCGTTTTCGTTCTGGAGGTTATCCGAAATAAGTAAGCTTAGGTTCAGTGCATCATTAGCGATTAATTGAGAGGTGGAGCTTTTCAAAACATCCAGCTGGGCCTTTGACCAGATATAATCGCCCTGAAAGTATGAAAGCTTAGCATTTTTATATTTAGCCTCTTGTCCGAACGGCTCGTTCGTAAATTGCTTCTCTACCTGCCCATATAAAAGCGCTGCTTCCCATACCTCCCCGCTAAGTATGTAAATATCGCCGAGCTCCAGCTTGGCCTGCGCAATAACTGTTGGAGGAATACCCGGCAGTTCGATCATTTTTGCGAGCTGCTCGGCCGCTTCGGCAGGTTTTTGAAGATAAAAAGCCTGGAGGCTTGCCAGTTGCCGGATAGCAAATGACGTAGAAGAGCTTTGTCCAAATTCCTTTAATAAGGACAGGTAATCATCTTCAAGCGCTGTCAGTTCGGTCTGGGAGTACTTTTTAGATGTTAATTGTTTTGTTTTTGTATTCAGCAGGTCGATCTTTGCCGGGATATAAAACCTGTTGTCGCTGCCTTTGGCGACAAGATAGTTCAGCGCTTCTACTGCCTGGTCATAGGCCAGGTTGGATAAAAGGAGGTGCGATAGCTCGAAGATCCGGCTACCGTCGTCTTTAACCCGGCGGTCAAGAGCCAGTGTTTGTCTCAGGGCCATATCGAAATCCTTCTGCTGTATGTATTGCCAGGTAAGAAATTCAGTGAACACTACGTTCTGAGGGTCTTTCTGCAGCCGCCTTAAAAGGGCTGTTTTCAGGAGATCATAATCCGGCTTATCTTCGAGGATGGCAGAGAGTACATTCTGCGCTTGCGGAAGTAAACCTGGATTTGTATTCAGAAGGATCAGGTATTCCTGGATAAGCATCGGTTTATCCTTCCGGTAACGGTATAAGCTAAGCAGGTCATAAGAGAAGGCGCTTTCATCATTCACAAGCTTCCGGCCGTTGAGCAGGGCCTTTATTGAAAAGTCATATGCCTCCGCGCGGTAGAAAGTTATGGCAAGATCTTTTATCGCAAAATCATTCGCCGGCAGCTCCCGTATCAGCTTATTGAACCATTCGACTGACTTTTCCTGTTCGCCGCGTTCCTGGTACACCCTCCCCAGATCAACGGCATACGTATAATTCTCCGGATTGCTTTTCGATAATCGCCTGGCCAGATCTTCCGCTTTATCGTATTGTTTTGTTTTTAAAAGAGACGTAAAATAAGGCTCGTAGTAGCCGGCGTTTTTCGTGCGGTTAGATAGCTTTTCATAGATCACGGCAGCTTTATCAAATTCGCCGGTCTGAAAATATTGCATAGCCAGGGCCTCATCCGGGCTAAGCTGTGCCCGGGCTGCTACAGATCCCAGAACAATAAACAACAGGATAATAATTTTTCTCATGTAGTCCTCCTTTTTCTATCAGCGCACATAATTCTTAAAGTTAACGATAATGACTAACCTTTAATATTTAAAGAGAGTATTTAACAAACGTCACATTTATAACAGGAACGTGGGTGTAGCTTAAAATGTTACGCGGCCATTTGTTGATTTATAAATCCTTTTATTAACTTGTTAAGTTGAATTCAAAGTAGTTACAGGAATTTTTAGGATAGGGTAATATTTTGGTTGCAATTTCTGCAATGCAACCTATTTACACACTTTTGTAAGATCAGGGATATAACCAGGGCATGCTGAATTTTAAAAAGTATTTTTTCTTTCTTGTGATCGTAGTATGCATATCCTGCACGCAGGAGAGGACGATTGAGAGAATTCCTGTTGAAAATTTCTTTAAAGCTGCGTTTAAAACATCCTACCTGGTTTCACCTGACGGGAAATATATATCCTACCTCAAGCCGGACAATAACAGGATCCATATCTATGTGGAAACATGGGATGGAAAGAATACCACCCAGCTTACGTGTGATTCGAACAGAAATATATCTTATCACCTATGGGCAAATAATAACGAAATTCTGTACTTGAAAAATGCAAGCGGCAGCGATAATGCAGAGCTTTTGGCTGTCAGGAGTGATGGGTCAAATAAAAGGGTATTACTATCGTTCGGGAAAACAAAGATCAAACTCATCACTTCTGAACCCGTTCAGGATAACAATGTATTGGTAGCATTGAATAAAAGGGATTCTACCGTATTTGACGCCTACCGGCTGAACATTCAAACCGGCGAACTTTCACTGCTGGTGAAGAATCCGGGAAATATAACTAAATGGTATTCAGATACAGAAGGCAAGTTAAGAATGGCAATTGCCAGCGATGGCGTCAATGAGACCTTATTATACAGAAACTCTGAAAACGACGATTTTAACTTCGTGCTAACCAATAATTTTAAAACAAGCGTTTTTCCGGTTGGCTTCAGCAAGGATAACAGCTGTATTTATGCTTTATCCAATAAAAACCGGGATAAAATGGCTTTGGTTGAGCTGCATTGTGTTTCCGGAAAGGAGCATAGGGTCATATACAGCAATCCGGAAGTAGACGTTTCAGAAGCCGTTTTTTCATCCACTAAGAATAAATTGATCTATGCAGGCTACGAAACATGGAAGAAAGGGCGTCACTACCTGGATGATTCTGTGAAGGCTATGTACGGACGTTTGGAAAGGTTACTTCCCAATACGGAAATAAAGGTCAGCGGTTCAGATTCTTCTGAAAGTAAGTTTATAATCAGGACCTATACGGACAGAAATCCTGGCTCGTTTTATTTATATACTTATAAAAACAATAAGCTCGTAAAATTGAGTGATGTTAACCCGTCCCTCAAAGTGGAAGATATGGCTGAGATGAAGCCTGTTACTTACCAGACACGTGATGGCTTAACCGTTGATGGTTATTTGACTTTACCCGTAGGCGGAAAAACAACTAATCTGCCTGTGGTAGTAATGCCTCATGGCGGACCGGACTTCCGGAACAGCTGGGGATATCATCCGGAAGTTCAGTTTTTGGCCAACAGGGGTTACGTCGTATTCCAGGTAAATTTCCGGGGTTCTAAGGGTTACGGAAAAAAATTCTGGATCGCAGGATTCAAGGAGTGGGGTGGAAAGATGCAGGACGATATTACTGATGGCGTCCGCTGGCTGATCTCGGAAAAGATAGCAGACCCTAAGCGTATAGGAATATATGGTTCCAGCTTCGGAGGCTACTCAGCCCTTCACGGATTGTGCTTCAGGCCCGATATCTACAAATGCGGCGCTTCGTATTCCGGCATAACTAATTTATTTACTTATTTAAAAGATATCCCACCCTATTACAGGCCGTATCAGCAGATGTTTTACGAAACGGTTGGAAATCCTGAAGCCGATGCAGATTATTTCAGGGCGGTATCACCGGTTTTTCATACGGATAATATCAGGTGCCCGGTTTTAATTGCCCAGGGCTCGAGAGACCCGCGGGTAAATATGAATGAAACCAACCAGTTTGTGAAGGAACTAAAGAAAAGGAAAGTGCCGGTGACGTATATTCTTAAAGAGGGGGAAGGTCATTATTTTAAGAATCCGGACAACAAGCTTGAGTTTTACAGGGAGCTGGAGAAGTTTCTTGATAAAAATTTAAGGATGGAGTAATTGATGAAGGAGTATCAGCAGATCTACCGGAAAAACTTCTCCCTGGTTATAGCATTCCTGATATTGATCACAGCCTCTATGATCGTGGCTTTTTACCTGGCTTATAATCTCACAAAGAAATACGTTGAAAATGAATTTGTCTCCCAGAAAATCGAGGTTCTGGAAGAAACAGTGCGGCCTTACAATAATTTTTTCCAGAATAAAATCCCGGAGATCTCCTTTTACCAGGGCTACCTCGATTCTTCCCAGGCAGTTAAATATGTTGATACCATACTGAGGAAATTCCATTTTGTGGAACGGGTGGTATTTTATGACGCCGGGATCAGTAACCACAAGATACCGGACGGCGTCAGGGTAAATAGTTTTTCCATGGGGCCTAAATCTGTATACCAATTTGGCCGGAAGATAGACCGGGATTCCATGGTATTGTTCAAGGATGACCGCCCCGGCAGCTTCTTTTCGCTAAAGACCGGCGACGAATTCAATAAAATGGCCATTAAATTCACTGGTTTCATTGAAGCGGCCGATACTGCGAAAGCCCTCAGCGATGACGACCGGTTTAATATATTCTATACCATAACCACCAACCGGATCACGTATATGAATATCCCGAGAAGGGAGGAGATAAGAATTTATAAGGAGCTGATGACCAAGTATCTACCGCGCTCTCCAGTATATGAGATGGATATGCTTACCTTCTACCTGGATCCGCTGAAGCTCTCTATAAAAAATACCAACCCCGAACTTTACCAGCATATCAGCATTAAACCGCTGGTTTACGAGTCACTGGAAAATGATCCGGAACTGATCAGCAATGACTTACCGTTGTCAGGCCCCTTTTCGGATTATAAGCTCTATTTCAGGTCCGATAAAAGTTATTTGATGCGGGAAATCAATATTCGTTTTCTGCCAATAGCTGCCGGATTGTTCGTTACTTATGGCCTCCTGGTACTTATCGGATATTTAATTTACCGGAATCTGAACGTCAATGGTAAGATGTTTAAGCTTCAGTACGATTTTGTAAATAACCTGACCCACGAGTTTAAAACGCCAGTTAGTGTGATTAAAATTGCCGGAAATAATATCAGGAGCGCTACCACTCTCTCAGACCGGGAAAGGTCGCATTATGGTAAAATTCTGGATGAAGAAGCTGATAAGCTTAATGACTTGATGAACAAGCTCTTATCATTTACCCAGATTGAGAACAAGGCGATTAAGATTAAGGAAGAAAACATAAATCTTGATGTGTTTTGCCAGAATATGATCGATGCTTACCAGTTAAAATATCCCAAATTCGATATCAGCTTCAAAATAGAAGGGCTCGCCCATTTTAAATCAGACCCGGTGTTATTGGGAAGTATTTTTCAAAACCTGATCGATAATGCCTATAAATACTCAAGTCCGGGAAAAAAGTTTCTGAAAATATCAATCAGAAAAATAAAGAAGCAGGTGGTCATAAAGTTTACAGACCGGGGCATTGGCATTCCTAACAGGGATATTGATAATATATTTAAGAAATTTTTCAGGGTAGAAAATCAGTATAACCAGCAGGGAAGTGTTGGTTTAGGTTTGGCATTCTGTAAAGAACTGGTTAATTTTATGAACGGCACTATTTCTGTTCATAGTGTGGAAGGAAAAGGGTCAGAATTTAAAATTGAATTGCCTTACGAAATATAGATATGTCAAAAGAAATTAAAGTAGCCGTTGTTGAGGATGATGAAAATCTCCGTTTTTTAGTCGTACATCGCCTTCAGACAGAAGGATACAAAGTTGTTGAAGCGTCTGACGGTGAAACTGCGGAAGCAATGATCATGACAGAGCAACCTGATATCGTACTGCTTGACTGGATGCTTCCGAACAGACAGGGTTCTGAAGTTTGTCAGAATGTGCGCAAGCTCGGATTTAATAATATTATTGTCATGATGACCGCCAAGGCGCAGGATATTGATAAGATAGATGCATATAACTCAGGAGTATCTGATTATGTTACGAAGCCTTTTAATATGGATGTTCTGGTTGCCCTGATCGATAGCAAAGTCAAGTTTGTGATCAATAACGACAAATCTGACGTCTATCGTTTTGGGAATATGGAGCATCATCCGAATACACACTCACTCATGCGTGAGGGTAAGAAAATAGAGTTAACTATTCTCGAGAACAGGATTCTGCTTTATTTTTTAAAGAATTCGAACACAGTCATTAACCGCGATGAACTCATGATGGTAGTTTGGGGCTATAATTCAGATGTAAATACCCGCACGCTGGACATGCATATTGTACGTCTTCGCAAAAAGATAGAGAACAACCCCGACAGGCCGTATTTTATGCAGACGGTTAGAGGGGTGGGTTATAAATTTGTTTCCGAGTAGAGTTTTACGTAGTACGTTGTACGTTGTACGTGGGAAGGCGCCTATTTCTTTAACTCCGTGAATATCAATGCTTAAAACGGATTGAACTTACAACGTATAACGTACAACGTAAAGCGTCCATCGTACAACTCAAAAATATATATCTACATAATCAGTAGTAGTACTGTCGCAGCTTAGCATATTTTGAAGCCTCCAATATTTACGAGTACCGGTTGCTTTGAACAGCTGTTTTCCGGTCCGGATACATGGCCCATCCAGGGTAATGATATGAACGTTGTGCTCTATCTTACCATCAAATTCAAGCTCCCGATCATTCAGCGCCCTGATCTTACCGTTTACGGTCAGATAATTTCCATGATCGCCATTCTGCCTGCCTTGTATTGAATACCAGCCAGCTTCACCGGGCACGATCATAACCGAACCTGACTTCTCCCAGCTTATCCACTGAAGTGTTAATGCATGTTTACCGGCAAGAGTTGGATGGGGTTTTTGCGGCGGTGTTTCCGGAAGCTTCTGAATGGTATCGCCTTCATATGTACGCTCTGATTTTTCTACTATAAATCTCAGGCTATCATTTTCTCTCTTAAGGTCAAAATTTTCTTGCCTCAGCTGCTGGTCGGCCGTTTCGCCGATTTTTCGCTTACAAGAGAATAGGATCAGGGGTATGAATAAAATCAATAGTGGTTTCATAAGGGTTATTCTACAAAGAAAGTACCAAAAGAGTTGTACGTGTTACGTTTTACGTTGTACGTTCTGAAATCTTTTCTGAATTGAAAATTCCATTTTAATTATAATCTGTTAGTATAATGTTAAAACGAATTTAACGTATAACGTACCACGTACCACGTAAAACTTACAAGTTAACCAGTTTCTTCTCAAACATCTCTCTCCAGTCCAGAGTAAGTTCTTCCAAATTTACCAGGCGCTGCAGCCATTTTTTATTTTGAGGATCATGATAACGGACTTGATTTACATCCATCACAGATATTTTTTCGGGATGAGAGCTGATATGGATAAGCTGATCAGTTGTCCTTACCGTTCCTGGATGGATCGTTCTCAGGTAAAAGCCGGTGAAGCCGGTTTGCTGAAGATGCACCGGAAACTGCTTATAGTTATACCTGATCCCGATCACGTAACAGGGCCCGCGCGGCTCGGAGACTTCAACCACAGCATCGCCTAACTGATAGCGATCTCCGATGTACACATTCTGCTCATGAGCACTCTCACCTTTAAGGGTTAAGTTTTCACCGAATGCCGCAGGTCCGAGGTCGAAGCCAAGTTCATTTTTCCAGGTGCTGAAATGGTCCGAATTGTAGCAGCAGATCGCCTTATCGTTGCCACCATGATGTTTTTTATTCTGGACCATGTCTCCCGCAAAAGATGTCATTCCGAGGCTAATGCTTTCAGTAATTATGGGGCTTTTACAAAAAGCAGTTTTTGCAGACTGATGATCTGCTACAAGCGCTTCTGATTTCCCACAGATATTTATCGATACAATGTTGATTTCTTTCATAACGGGATCAGGCTGCATATTAGTAAAATTAAGAATTGAACGATCATGGTCCCATCAAGATAAAGGAAATAATAATATTCATTCTTCTTCCATTTCGATTTAAAAATCAGCCAGCCAGCGAGGATAATGGTAAGCATCAGGCCAAGAAAATTACTATCGATCCGTTTAGTGAAAATAAGCAACAAGACGAGGTAGCCAGCGAGTAAACCCTGGCATATCAGTAAGGCTTTCTGTTCTCCAAGTATCACAGGGATAGTCTTGAGTTCATCCCTTTTGTCCTGGAACAGATCGCGAATGTCAAAAGGGACGGTTATAGCAGCAATAAAGAGGAAGCGCTTGGTAATTAGCAAGATAGTATCATTGACGGTAATCGAAGCCTCGATATGGCTTTCCAGCTCAAGGATGGGCAGCAGCACACAGCTTAAGGACCAGACCATTGCGATTAAAAAGAGCTTTACGCCGGGGATATTCCGCAATCCGAAATGTTTGTCGTGAATACTGAAAATGGGGAGACTGTACGCAACCGAAACGAGTGCTAAAGAGATAAGCAGGATCCTGGATGCCGTGTTGAGGAAGAATAGTAAAGGTAAAATGGAAAGGATGGCAATAATGGTCACGGTGATCATTAACCTGTAATGAGAAAAGATCCAGCGAACCCTACGGAAAGGGGACATTTCAGGTTTTTCAGGTTTTACGAGTAAAATACTGAAATTGTAAAGTGCAAGCGTTGAGCAAAAAAGAAGCCCCAATACATGTATTTCCGGTTCAGTGTCGAGCAGCTGATAGGTCACCAGTCCTTGTGCTACTGCACACAGCGCAATAAAAATATTGCTGAATAACAAACAGTCCAGTGCTTGCCGAAGGAATTTGTTCATAATTTAAACCCCGATGAATCCAGGATCAGATCATGAATGAGCCCGGCGTAACTCAAATATCGTAATTTCAGGTAATATTCCAACCCGTCCCGGATATCCCAGGAACCCATAACCTACATTTACGTAAAGCTGTTGATTTCCTTCCTGGTAATGGCCGGCCCATTCCTTATAAATATATTGCGCCGGGCTCCACTGGAATCTCTCTGTTACCAAGCCAAACTGCATCCCATGAGTATGACCGCTGAACATGGCATCGATCTGGGGATATTCCGGAAGTACCTGGGCGCGCCAGTGAGATGGGTCGTGGGACAATAATAACTTTACAGGCAGATCTTCCGTATGCTTTATCGCCAGGTTCATCCTGCCATATTTAGCAAAACGCCCGGCGCCCCAGTTTTCAATACCCAATATCCCGATCTCCTCATTATTTACCTTTAACCTGCGGTTTTCATTCAACAGCAGATTCCAGCCCATATTTTTATGGGTTACCTTAACATCGGCGAGATTTTTATTTTTTGCTGCAGAAGCTTCTCCTCCAAAATGGTAATCGCCATAATCATGATTGCCTAAAATAGAAAAAACACCCAGCGGGGCTTTTACTTTGGAAAAGATGTCCTGGTAATCGCGCATTTCCCCGGCAAGATTATTTACCAGGTCGCCTGTGAAAAATATCAGGTCAGGTTTTTCATTCAGCAGCATTTGAATTCCTCCGGCAACTGCCTTGCGATCGTAGAAGCTTCCGGAATGAATATCGGAGATGTGTCCTAGCTTAATTCCATCAAAGGAAGCCGGAAGGTTAGGAAGATATAAGGTTTTATGTTTAACCCGATAATCGTAGGCGCTGGATATGATGCCATAGGTTAATGAAGCGAGAGGGAGGGCAGCAACAAGCGTTCCTGCCTTTATCAGGAACTCAGATCGTGGGATAGCATCTGTTGCCGTGGAATTTGTGGATTTGCTGCTGTTCCCCGAAAATTTTCTTTTAAGCCAGATAATCCCTCTTCGTATATCATCTGCAAAAAGAAAAGGGAGAATGAATATTTTGGAAACGAATGTGACAAAGAAAAATATCAGGATCACCGACCTGAGCATGAACTTGATGTTAAAGAAAATGCTGATAAAAACTCCGGAGACGAGCAAGATGGAGTAACCCCACCAGATGTATTTAAAGTTGAGGTGTTTTTTCTCCGTCCATTTCCCGCTTACAGAACGAACCGCCCTATAGATGTATATATCTATGAGGAGCAACAGGATACTGATTACGATTAATCCAAAAATACGATTGCCCATTCGTTTGCGTGCTGTGGGTTATGAGTTCCGTGTTGCCGGGCTGGAGGCAAAAATTGGTTATAAAATATGAAACTTCGGGATGATCAATATCTTCCCCTGTCTTCGTTAAGATCCTCGTCTTCGTCTTCTCCAAATTCAGGGCTGAACAGGCTAATGAACATATCTGCAAAACTATAGCCTTTATCAAGGAAGGCTTTGTTTACAAGCGAAAATTCAGCAAGCCCGTGCAACAGGAATTCCATTAGCAGAAGCTGCTGGTTTTCACTTAGACTGGGATGGAACTGTTTTACTACAGCTTTTAAACCGGGAACGGAGAGAAGTGCTGTTTTGTACTGCTGGAGCGAAAGGTCATCCACAAGGCTAATGGTATTGCCGGACCCAAACCAGTTGATTATTTCTGAATAGGGGTTTACCGATTTTGATTTTTTTAATTTTTCGGGATCCGGGAAATAAGTGATCATCAGTGTCTTGATGGCTTTTCCGAGAAGGATATTTGCAACTTTTGTCGGGCCTTCAAGCTCGCCTTCGTAAACTAATTCAATCTTTCCGGTGATGGCAGGAATAACCCCAAGAAAATCAGAGATCCTCACAAAGGTGTGTTCCTCGTCATTCAGCAGCATTCTGCGTTCTGCATTACTGATCAGGTTTTCAAAAGCCGAGATGGTTAAGCGGGCTGACACCCCGGATTTTTTATCAATATATTCTGAATCCCTCGCTTCAAATGCGATCTGTTCAACTAGATCTTTCACCAGTCCGTCAGCCTCAACTTTCGATCGCTGTTCTTGGGTCAGCCTGGCTTCCTGCTGGGTTATTTTCCGTGAGATATCCACCGATTTGGGATAGTGGGTCAGTATCTGGCTTTCGATCCTGTCTTTTAGGGGGGTAACTATCGCACCGCGATTAGTATAGTCCTCAGGATTTGCCGTGAAAACAAACTGAATATCAAGCGGCAGGCGGAGCTTAAACCCTCTTATTTGTATATCCTTTTCCTGCAGGATATTAAAAAGTGCCACCTGGATCCTCGCCTGCAGATCGGGAAGCTCATTGATCACAAAAATACCGCGATGCGCGCGAGGGATAAGCCCGAAATGGATAACACGTTCATCTGAATAAGTTAATTTTAAAGTTGCCGCTTTGATCGGGTCTACATCTCCGATCAGATCAGCGACTGTCACATCAGGCGTAGCAAGTTTTTCCGTATACCTGTCCGAGCGATGAAGCCAGGAGACAGGGGTAGAATCACCCTTGGTTTCTATAACATGATGGCCGAACCAGGAGATCGGATCCAGCGGGTCCTCGAATAATTCAGAATCTTCGATATAGGGTACGTATTCATCCAGCAGGTTTATCATCAGACGCGCAATACGCGTTTTTGCCTGTCCGCGAAGTCCTAATAGCAGGATGTTATGCTGTGAAAGAATAGCTGTCTGTAAATCCGGGAGCACCGTATCTTCATAACCAATAATGCCTTCCATGACAGCATTTTTATTTTTTAGCTGTGTGATCAGGTTTTCGCGCAATTCTTCTTTGACAGATCGCGATATATATCCTGATGCTTTCAGGTCTTTAAGTGTTTTTATATGCAGCTTATCCATCATATTATCTAACCGTTCGTCTTCTGTTTTTAATATAGTCTTCAAAAATGTATTCCCCCAATCCCTGCAACGAGCTGTAAAAAGCCTTGCCACCGTTGGTTTCTGTAAATTGCCGTACAAATTGCTGTAAATAAGGATCGCGTGCAATCATAAACGTAGTGATTGGAATCCCCAATCGCTTGCACTGGGCTGCCATATTCAGCGTCTTGTTAACAACCTTACGGTCCAACCCAATACTGTTCTTATAGTATTTCGTACCTTCTTTGAGACAGGTTGGCTTACCATCAGTGATCATAAAGATCTGCTTGTTGTGAGTTTTGCGGCGGCGAAGCAGGTCGACTGCAAGCTCAAGACCGGCGTATGTATTCGTATGATAAGGGCCGACTTGTAAGTAAGGGAGTTCTTTTATGGTTATTGGCCATGCATCATTACCGAATACGACAATATCCAGGGTATCTTTAGGATATTTGGTCCGGATGAGCTCGGCAAGGGCCATGGCGACTTTCTTGGCAGGCGTAATTCTGTCCTCCCCATATAAGATCATAGAATGCGAAATGTCGATCATCAAGACTGTTGAGGTGATCGTTTTGTAATCCTTTTCCTCTACTTCCAGGTCACGCTCGGTCATAGAAAAATCCCCGATGCCATGATTGATCTGTGCATTGTGGATAGAGGCGGTCATATCGATCTGGTCCAGGCTGTCGCCAAACTGGTATTCCCTGCGGTCTGCGTTTTTTTCTTCACCCAGCCCTGAAATATTTGAATTGTGACTACCCTTCCCCGATTTTTTTAGTTTCCCGAATATCTCTTCCAGAGCAGACTGACGGATAGTTTGTTCCGTCTTCGGGGTTATTTTAAAGCCTCCCTCATTTTGATCATCGTCGGCCAGGTAGCCCTTTTTCTTCAGGTCATCAATAAAATCACCCATTCCGTACTGATCTGTGGTAAGCTTGTATTGCTTGTCCAGTTCATTCATCCAGGCTATAGCCTCATCGGCATCGCCTGCGGTATAGTTAAGCAGCTCAAGAAATAACTTCAACAGCTCATCAAAACCTCCTTTCGGAAGTTCAGTTGGAATAAATTTGGAAAATGAATGCCCGCGCATAACGCCCCTTTCAGATAACTACGAAAATCCGAAGATAAAAGTTTAAACCGCTAAAAATGTTACGGATATGTCAAATATTTGCCTTTGCCTTTACCTGGCTGGACGGATATTCAGTTGCGGGTTGTCTTACCTGGCTGGCAGATAAACCGGTGATAAAGTAGAAATTTCTCCTTGTTGGTGTTTCACCAGGAAGTCATACAAATTTTATCATTTAAAAGAGTAGATTCAGAATTCTGCTTAAATTTAGACTATGAAGAACATCTGCCTGATACTATTTTTGTTTATTTCACTGGGCTCTTATGCGCAGGAAGAGGATAAAGCTTCAATCCTTAAAGTTCTGGAAGACCAGCGACAGGCATGGAATAAAGGCGATCTTGAAGGGTACATGGAAGGGTATATTAAGTCAGATTCTCTTGTTTTTATTGGAAAAAATGGCCCTAAGTACGGATGGAAAACCACCCTGGATAATTACAGAAAAGGATATCCCGATAAGGCAGCTATGGGATTCTTAACTTTCGATATTAAGGAAGTAAAGCTGATCAGCTTAGATCATGCTTTTGTAATTGGTGCATGGCATCTGAAACGTGAAAAAGATGAACCAAAGGGATCGTTTACGCTGCTCGTGAAGAAAATTCAGGGGCAATGGAAGGTTATTGCTGATCATTCGAGCTAGGTCGGTTGCCAGTTGCGCGTTACCTTTGCCAGGATGGACGGATAATGATGTACTGCTCATTTCTGCTATTTGCCTGTACTATCTACGAAAAGTTCGGAGGCGATACGATCAGCGAATAATTTCCCTGTTTTGGTTAAAGTTACCAATTGATCATTATGCGTGATCCAATCTCTGTCAAGAAAAGGATAGAGGGCCTGCACGACAGCTTCAGCATACTCTTCTCCGAATTGATGCGTGATCAGATCGAGTTTCATACCCTTGCTCGTCCTTAATGAGGTCATTATATATTCGTTAACACGGTTCTCCTTTGTCAATTTTTCGATCTCGGATGGGATCTTATTGGATTGGATAGCCTGGATGTACTTCATATTGTCGGCAATATTCCACTGCCTGCTCTCGCCATTGAATGAATGTGCGGAAGGGCCAATGCCGATATAATCTACGCCTTCCCAATAGTTCGAATTATGCCTTGAATACAGACCCGGTTTTGCAAAATTGGAGATCTCATAATGCTCGAATCCCGCCCCTTCCAGTTCTTCCATCAGTATTTCAAATTGCCTGGCGCTTTGATTCTCATCCAGAGGTTTTTGCTTCCCCTTCTTGATGAAAGAGGCCAGCGCAGTGGATGGCTCCACTGTCATTGAATACGATGAAATGTGAGGGATGCGGAGTTCAATTAACTCCCTGATGTTAAACTGCCATTTTTCGTCAGACAGAAGCGGATAGCCATAGATCAGATCTGCCGTAATATTTTCAAATCCTGCATCCTGAACCCTTTTTATAGAACTGTGAGCCTCCGGAGCCGAGTGTGCCCTGTTCATCCATTTCAGGTCTTCTTCAAAAAACGACTGAATCCCAATGCTGAAACGGTTGACAAGAGTTTGTTTAAGCTCTTTAACTTTTTGAGGATACAGATCGTCAGGGTTTGCTTCGAGAGTTATTTCTGCAGAGGATGAAACCAGATAATATTCTGTGATCTCACTGATCAGCATTCCCAGTTCTTCTGCGCTGAGCAAGGAGGGGGTTCCGCCACCAAAATAGATCGTTTCGATCTGCTGATTTCCTGCATAGTCTTTCTTCAGAATAATCTCAGATCGCAGGGCCTGTACCATCTGGTCTTTATAAACAGGTGAGGTGCTGAAATGAAAGTCGCAGTAATGACAGGCTTTTTTACAGAAGGGGATGTGGAGGTAAATTCCGGCCATGGTACAAAATTACAGTATAAGATCTTAGATGCCTGGTGCAGCAGATCAAAAAAAGGATATTAATAAAGTTCCTTTGTCATCTTTTTTAAAATCGGCCGGGAATTTTCATTTTCTTCAAAAGCGTTTGAAGAATTAGCCCGTTCTGCCATCTTTTCCCTCCTGTACCGGGCCATGTTGATCAGAAGCACACTTCCTAATATGGTAATCAGGCCCAGGATCTGTATCAGGGAAATTTTGTCACCCGCAAGAAATACCCCTAAGAGAACCGCAACTACCGGATTTACATAGGCATAAGTGCTCACCTGCATCGCGGGGCGAACTTTTAATAGCCATACATACGCACTAAATCCGGCTATTGATCCCATCGTAACAAGATAAATTAAGGATAGCCAGGCGTCTGTATGAACGCTGGCCCATTCAAACCCATTCATTTCTCCCCTGATGAGCATGCCAGGTAAAAAAGTTACCCCGGCGGCCATCATTTGCCATGAGCTGTTAACAATAGTGGAACCTTCGGATGTTTTATACTTTGAATAAAGTGAACCTCCGGCCCAGGATATGGATGGCCAGTAGTAATAATGCCATAGTTCCAAACTGAACCCCATTGCCCTTAACGGCTTCAGAAACCTGTTCGCTAAATAACAATACGACGCCGGCCAATCCTATTAACATTCCTGCAATAATAGATCTGCTTCTGAAATTCTCCGACCATTTTGGCTTATCCAGAATTACAAACCATAATGGCGCTGAAGACACGGTTATTGCAGCTACTCCGCTGGGTACGGTTTGCTCGACCCATATGATGATCCCATTTCCAAAAAACAAAAGCAGGATACCGCTGATCACGGCGTGTTTAATATTAGGAATCCCGAATAATTTTTCGCCTTTAATAATGCACCAGGAAGTCATTAATATGCCTGAAAGCAAAAAACGTAAAGCTCCAAGCATAAATGGAGGAAAACCAGCCACCGCTTTCTGAATGAAGAAATAGGTCGAACCCCATACAATATAAACTATTCCAAAGGCTAAGATCACCATTACAGGCGACACAGGTTTATCTTTTAAGGCAGTCATTTCTAGATTGTGCAATGGGCAGGGGTAGACAAAATATTGGGTATTTTACTGAGCGGTTTTCGCATGCGATACATTAAGGTGGAATAATATTCAAAAATATGGATTAATATGTGATTATTATTCTGCTTAAAGGGTTTTGGAGACCAAGTCTCCGTGAACCTCCGTTTTAACCTCCCTGGAATCTTTGTGGTAAAAAGAGCCCGGCTGTTTAACCGCTAAGCCCGCGAAGTTTTACACGAAGAATACCAAGTATGGGCGACCATGTATGACGCCGATATTTCAGGGCGAAAAAACCTCCGAGACAAGGCAATTATGCGGGCATCTTCATCGCTTTACCATCGCTTTAGCATCGCTCAAGAAAAGGTCAGACTTAATGCGTCTAAACAACATCGAATCTCCATTGGAAATTGTTCTTTGATGACGGAGAAAACAGAGAGCATATGGGACTGCTGGGAGTCCCTAGCTTCGTAAAAATCGTCCCTTTAAAATTATTTTAATACTCAGCCTACATCCACCCCTAGGATACCAGTTTTAAAATGCAGAAATTTGCATAGCCGGTAGGTATTCAAACGACTTTTGAGGATGATCAAACGCTTACACAGTATTATACTTGTGTTATTTATTATTCATTCATCGGCTTGGGCGCAGGTTGATACTGTTCCTGTCGTTGAAACACCCCGCTCAACTTTTTACAAACGCCCTCTTGATTCTGCAGCGCTGGCCCGTAGACAAGCATTTCGCGACTCTGTAAAGCAAGTTCAGGATTCCCTCGCTGTAGTCTGGATAAAAGCCCCGGACCCTCTTCGTCCCAATCGCTTTCTCGATAGCTTGATAAAACTGCATAAAGTGGAAAACCTGGATTTTACCGGATGGGCTGCCCAATTTCCCAAAAAAGCTAACCGGTATAACGAAGGGAGAGCCCGGCCACATCGAGAGACGTGGATCATGGGGGTAATTCTTTTCCTGATCCTGTTTTTTGCCATGATCAAGTTTTTTTTCTCCAAAGAGCTCAGCTCAATAGTGCAATCGTTCTACAGCAACCAAACACTCGGTCAGATCAATAAGGAAGACAATCTGTTCAGTTCCTGGCCTTTTGTGTTTCTTTATGTGTTGTTCGGATTAATTATTGGGATGTACCTCTATTTGTCCGGGAAATATCTTCAGTTATCGTATTCCGTAGATGGATTTGAGCTCTATTTATTGCTCTCGGCGGCGGTGATAAGCCTTTTTACGATAAAAATTGTTATTCTCCGCTTACTTGGCTTCCTGTTCGACATCCGGCGTCTGGTAAGAGAATATGTAACTATATTATACCTGAGCTATTTTAACACTGCACTGATATTCCTCCCCCTGATTATAGCGTTTAGCCTCACACCCAGCAGGTATGCAGGTGTCTACGGATACATTGGCATCATCATGCTGATCGCACTTTTTATTTTGCAATTTTTTCGGGCCGGGGCAAATATTTTATCAACGTACAGGTTTCCAAAAGTTTATTTAATTATTTACCTTTGTGCCCTCGAATTTTGCCCATTGATCATTCTATTTAAAGCACTTAGGTTCAATTAATACGTATGCAAGTAACACCAAATGCGAAATCCCGGAAAGTAAAAAGTATCCTGGTTACTCTGCCTAAGCCTGAATCAGACAAATCCCCGTATTATGATCTTGCAAAAAAATATAATTTAAAGATTGACTTCAGGTCGTTTATTCATGTTGAAGGTGTTTCTGCAAAAGACTTCAGAAAAGAAAAGATCAATTTTCCGGATTTTACGGCAGTTATATTTACCAGTAAAAATGCGGTGGACCACTTTTTCAGGATAAGCGAAGAAATCCGGTATGATGTTCCTGCTGATATGAAATATTTTTGTATCTCTGAGACTATCGCATTATACCTTCAGAAGTATATCCAGTATCGAAAGAGAAAGATATTCTTTGGTAAGCAAACTGCAGCAGATCTTGCCGATGTGCTTAAAAAGCATCCCACGGAGAAGTTTCTATACCCATGCTCGGACGTTGCAGCAGAAGAAACGCAGAAATTCCTTCACGATCACGGCTATGATTTTAAGCCAGCCATTCTGTTCCATACGGTCTGCAGCGACCTCTCTGACCTGGCACAAGTGTTTTATGATGTGATCGTTTTTTTCAGTCCAAGCAGTATTCATTCGTTGTATATTAACTTCCCTGCATTCCAGCAAAACGACACGCGTATAGCGGCATTCGGCGTGAGTACCCATAAAGCCGCGCTGGAACACAGTTTAATTTTAGATATTCCCGCTCCCACTCCCCAGGCACCAAGCATGACCATGGCGATTGAACAATATATAAAGCAGGCAAATAAATAGTTTTGATTGTTTTTTTCGTAAATAGGTTAATGTCATTGATATGATTCCGTGAATATTATTATTTACGGCAACCTTTTAACGTGTTTCAACGTATCAGAAAAAATATTTTAATTACACTTGAAATACGTACTCGGTTTTAGCGTTCTATATCATCTTAAAACGCCTTTCGGAGAACAAATTACCGGTGAAAATAAGGTATTTAAAGCTGGATACATTGCTTTATGTGCATATTTTATGTACTTTTATTATATTAGAAATTAATTTACTGGGAGCATACAAAATGGTAATCATATAAAATGAAAAAAATTTACTTTATCGCTCTTGCAGCAATGGCGTTCTTAGGCACCAGCTGCGGTAAAGGTGGTACCAATGGTGAGTTGGTGGGGGTTCCTGGTAAGAAATTTAAAAACAATGAAGTTCCTTACGGCATGGTATATATTCCCGCCGGGACCTTCATCATGGGACAAACTGACCAGGACGTTACATTCGCCCAGATATCGCAGAATAAGCAGGTAACTGTTCAGGCCTTTTACATGGACGAAACGGAGATCACTAACAGCGAATACCGCCAGTTTGTAAATTGGGTACGCGATTCTATCGCAATCACAGACTATTTACAGGATGATCAATATTATCTGCAGCCTAAAGGCAACGTAGATCCCAATAATGCGGGCAAGAAGTTTATTAACTGGAAAAAAGTAGGTAATGGCAGTTCCATATGGGGCGGTGGCAGAAAGGGGGCATCAGCCAATGCACCAAAGCTTCAGGCAATGTACTATCAGGGAGAAGATCGTGTTTTTGATCGTAACGAACTGGATATACGCCTCTTAAAATACAATTTCGCTATCATGCGCTTGCGCGAAGCCTCCAACAGCAGATTTAATAAGGAAGCGAAACGATCTGATTTCATTCTAAGGGATACCGTTGGTGTTTATCCTGATACGCTTGTTTGGCTGTCTGATTTTGCCTATGCTCAGAATGAGCCTATGGTAAAAGGGTATTTTTCCCACCCGGCATTTGCAAATTATCCTGTGGTGGGGGTGAACTGGAGACAAGCCCGTGCATTTACTGTATGGCGCACCAGATTTAATGAGGCCTATAAAGAAAGCCGCCGTCTTCCGAAGCGCGCTGACTATGAGCTCCCTACTGAAGCAGAGTTTGAATACGCTTCGCGCGGAGGCCGTGTTGGTACAAGTTACCCCTGGGGAGGACCTTATATCCGTAATGCAAAAGGCTGCCTGATGGCCAACTTTAAGCCTGGAAGAGGAAACTACATCGATGATGGGGGACCTTTTACCGTGAATGTGAAATCTTATTATCCTAACGATTACGGCTTGTACAACATGGCCGGAAATGTTTCTGAATGGACATCCTCAGCTTTTGATGAATCTGCGTCTACGTTCACTCACGATATGAACCCTACCTTTAGTTACGAGGCCCGTCCAGAAGATCCTGAAGTCTTAAAACGTAAAGTAGTTCGTGGAGGTTCCTGGAAAGATATTGGTTATTTCCTCCAGAATTCTGCAAGACAGTTTGAATTTCAGGATACTTCAAAATCGTATGTTGGCTTCCGCTGTATAACCAAATACCAGGGACGTGACATCAAAGACAAAATGTAATAATTTAACAAACACCCTTCTATAAATTCGTACCTCTATTATTATGGCTCAAAAGAAAAAATTTAAACTTGGTGTAAATACGCTGATCTCGTGGGGAGCTTCAGTGGTTATTGTGGGTTTGATGTTTAAGATCCTTCACTGGAAGGGTGGGGAGATTATGATCGCCGTTGGATTGATTACAGAAGCAATACTGTTTTTTGTGCTTGGCTTTCAGGCGGAATCAACAGAACCGGACTGGACAAGGGTTTATCCTGAGCTTGATGAAGGTTTTAAAGGAGAGCTTCCTATTTCCTCAGTCCAAAGTTCTTCGCCAAATTCAACTGCAGCATTGGATAAAATGTTATCTGAAGCAAAGATCGGTCCTGATCTTATTGAAAGTCTGGGTACTGGATTGCGTTCCTTCGGAGATAAAGTGTCAGCTATATCAACTATGGCAGATACAGCAGGCGCTACAAATGAATTTACGGCCAAGGTAAAAACTGCTTCAGGCAGCTTTGACAATCTTAATTCCGCTTTTGATAAAGCTACGTTAAGCCTCAGAGAAATGGCTGATACCAATATTGATTCCAAAGCTTATCATGATCAGGTCAATTCATTGGCTAGGAATATCTCAGCTCTAAATGCAGTTTATGAGCTGGAATTACAGGATTCCAGCGCACACTTAAAATCTATGAATAAGTTCTACCAGAATCTTTCATTAACCATGCAAAACTTTAATGAATCAATGGAAGACTCCAAACAATTCAAAGAAGAGGTGGGTAAACTGGCTAAAAACCTGGCTTCCCTGAATTCGATCTATGGCAATATGCTGTCTGCTATGAATCAGCCAAACCGTATATAAAGTATTTAATTCAAAAATTTTAAAATAGAAATTGCATGGCTGGAGGTAAACAAACCCCAAGGCAGAAAATGATCGGAATACTGTACCTGGTGCTACTCGGTTTGGTGGCGCTGAATGTCAGTGATTCGATTTTAGAGGCTTTTAAGAACTTAACAGATAGTCTGAATACGTCAACCCAAAATGTACAGAGTGGTGTCGATGCAACATACGCATCTTTCGAAGCAACGAAATTAAAGGATGAGCCTGCCAGGGCTAAGCCTATTTATGACAGGGCAAAGAAAGCGAGCTCTTATACGGATGAGCTTAATGCGTACGTCGCCGACCTGAAAAAACTGTTTGAAACTGAGGGCGGCGGCTACAATGAAGCTACAGGCGATATAAGTAAGAGAGATAATCTTGACATCTCCCCACGCTTAATGATCAACCAGAAGCGTGGTACGACTTTGAAGAATAAGATCAATGAAACACGGGAGAAATTACTTGCATTATTGGATGCCAAAGAACGCCAGGGGATTAACTTTTCCCTGCAGGCGATTGATCCGCCAGATCGTGCAGGTGTTAACCGGACCTGGGAACAATCAAATTTCGGCGATGGTATTCCATTGACCGCAGCCATTACAGCCCTTGCCAAGATACAGGCCGATACAAAGAATGCCGAGTCTGAAATTGTTAAAAGGATATTGGGAAAGATGGACCAGGCAGTTGTTAATCTGGACCAGTTTTCTGCAGTTGTTGTAGCCCCTACTTCATACCTGATCCAGGGACAGCTTTATACTGCCGAGGTTTTCCTGACTGCATCCGATTCGAAATCGAGTCCTGATATTTCTGTTGGAGGGTCAAGGTTGCCAATCAAAGATGGAAAAGGTACGTACACCGTGGGAACAAATAGAGAAGGTATTTTTAGCTGGAGCGGAGTTGTTCGGGTTAAACAGACAGATGGATCTATCAAAACATATACCACCCCCATCCAGAAATACCAGGTTTCACGCCCTTCTGCGGTTGTTTCGCCCGATAAGATGAATGTATTTTACGTCGGCGTTCCTAATCCTGTGTCGGTTTCAGCGCCGGGTATTCCGAAGGAGAACCTGGTTGTTAGCATGAGTGGGGGAAACATCTCGGGGTCAAATGGAAAATATACCGTCAACGTAAGCTCACCAGGCACTACAGCCACAGTTAATGTGTCCGCAAATATTAACGGAAAAACGCAGAATGTGGGATCAACGAATTTTCGGGTGAAACGGATCCCTGATCCTATCGCGAGATTTGCCGGTAAAAATAGCGGAACCTTAAGCTCGGTTGTTATTAAGTCGCAGAACGCGATATTCGCTATTCTCGATAATTTTGATTTTGACGCTAAATTTAGGGTGACTAAGTTTAGTCTTGTTATTGCAAAGCCTCGTTCAGATGTTGTTGCAATTACGTCCAATGGCAATTCATTCAGCTCTCAAATGCAGGCTGCGATTGCTGCGGTAACTCCCGGAACACGTGTAATTTTTGACGATATCGTAGCGGTAGGGCCTGATGGCACTCAAAGGTTGCTTCCCGGCATGGTATTTAAAGCAAATTAATTGGTTATGAAGAAGATAATTTTTGTTCTGATGTTATTGGCCGGAAGCTTCAGCGTAAGCGCCCAGGTCCCTAATTTATCTAACGATACAAAACCAACACCTGTGGTGAAGCCCTTGGATGGTTATTATGAAAAAACCAATATTCTCAGTGCTAAGGTTTCGCCTTATGCAAATCTGAGGGAATCTGATGTCATGTTCGCCAAACGTGTTTGGCGTGAGATTGATTTGAGAGAGAAGACCAATATGATCTTTGCATCACCTAAAGCCCGTCTTATCACGATACTAACAGATGCTATCGCCGCCGGGGAGCTGACCGCTTATGATGCAAGCGCCACAAAGGATGATGTAAATGGAGATGAGTTTACTGCTGTTTTGACAGCCGAATCTGCGATGGCGAAATTTGCAGACAGTGTGATCGTTCCCCTTTTTGATAATGATGGAAATCAAACAGGAACAGAAGTACGGCCCGGAGAATTCAATCCTGACAGTATCGTCAAATTCAGGATTAAAGAGGATTGGATCTTTGACAAGCAGCGATCAGTTTTCGAACCACGCATTATCGGTATTGCACCAATGATCAGAATATCCGCTGCGGGGCAGTCGTTTGATGAACAGCCTGCTTTCTGGATCTATTTCCCCGAAGTACGGCATTTATTAGTGACCAGACCTGTAGTAAACCGGAATAACGACGCAACAGGCTTAAGTTATGATGATGTCTTTATGAAGAGGATATTTTCCAGCTATGTGGTTAAAGAATCTAATCCGGAGGACCTTCGTATAAAAGATTATGCCGTAGGTATTGATAAACTGCACGAATCTGATCGCGTGAAAAAGGAGCTTATGGACTTTGAACACGATCTTTGGTCGTATTAATTTAAAACGCCAGCAGGTTCGCTAAACCGTGCTGGTGTTTTGAGTAAAATAATCCTGAAGAGCTTTCATCTGGCTCTTATTTATTACCTGCATAAGTTCAGGTTCTGTTGCCTCCTTGATTTTTCTGACAGATTTAAAATGCCTTAACAGTTTATCAGCAGTAGTTCTTCCGACGCCTGGGATGTTTTCAAGCTCTGTAGCTAGCGTTGCTTTGTTGCGTTTGCTTCTATGAAACGTAATCCCAAACCGGTGCGCCTCGTCTCTTAACTGCTGGATGATCTTCAACGTCTCTGATTTCTTGTCCAAATACATGGGATATTGATCGCCGGGATAATATATTTCTTCCAGGCGTTTAGCAATACCAATGATGGTAACCTGAGTTTCGATGCCAAGCAGTTTAAGGCTCTTGATCGCTGAAGATAGTTGTCCCTTACCGCCATCTATTACAATAAGCTGGGGTAGCGGCTGTTCCTCCTCGAGCATTCGCCTGTACCTTCTGAAAACGGCTTCCTCCATAGTTGCGAAATCATCCGGTCCTTCTACGGTTTTCACATTAAAATGCCGGTAATCTTTTTTAGATGGTTTAGCATCCTTGAATACAACGATCGCAGAAACAGGGAATTTGCCCTGGAAGTTTGAATTATCAAAGCATTCAATATGCCGGGGAAGCTGATTTAACCGGAGATCTTTCATCATCTGGGTAAGCAGCCTTTCTGTCCGCAGCTCAGGGTTTAGCTTTTCATATTGTTCCAGTTTCTCCCGCTTAAAGAAAATCACGTTTTTCTGTGAAAGATCAAGCAGTTTCTTTTTTTCTCCCAGTTTCGGCACACTGAAGCGCATGGCGGGATCATTCAGATCCAGGTCGAAGGGCACAATTATTTCTTTCGACGTACTGTTAAACCTGGTCCTGAATTCAACAATGGCAATAGTCAGCAGCTCTTCATCAGTTTCATCCAACCTCTTTTTCATCTCGAGGGTTTGCGTTTGGATGACAGTCCCGTTCATCACCTTCAGGAAGTTTACAAAAGCGTGTTTCTCATCTGTTGCGATACTGAATACATCTACATCCGTTATCGATGAGTTAACGATCGTTGATTTGCTCTGGTAGCGATCCAGCAGATCATATTTACGCTTAAGCCTGTGCGCTAATTCGAAATTCAGTTCTGCCACGGATGTATCCAGCTGATTTTTCAACCTGCGGACCACAGCGCTTGTTTTCCCGTTAAGGATGTCTTTTATTTCAGAGATGTTTTGGTCGTAATCATCCTCCGTTTGAAATGCCTGGCATGGGCCCTTACAGTTTCCGATCTGGTATTCCAGGCAAACCCTGAACTTCCCCGCAAGAATATTCGGCTGGGTAAGAGAGAGATTGCACGTCCGTAAAGGATAGATCTCTTTAATCATTCCGAGGATAGTGTGCATCATGCTTATGGAAGCATAAGGACCGAAGTAAGTCGAACCATCGCGAATGATTGTACGAGTCCAGAATATACGCGGAAAGGTTTCATTTTTTATGATGATCCATGGATAGGTTTTATCATCCTTCAGCAATACATTATACTTAGGCTGATGCTTTTTAATCAGGCTGTTTTCGAGCAGCCATGCGTCAATTTCAGTGTCAACAATGGTAAAGGTTACTTTATTTATTTTGCTGACAAGGACGCGTGTTTTGGCGTTAACACGATAATTATCTTTATTAAAGTAGGAAGAGACCCTGTTTTTAAGGTTTTTCGCCTTTCCGATATAGATCAGATCTTCGGCATCGGACCAGAACTGGTATATCCCGGGTTTGGGAGGGATATTTTTTATTGCAGCACGATGATCGAACTTTTCCATATAAAATGCTTCTACCGTTGCAAGCCTGGTATTCCTGTCATTGCGAGCGTAGCGCGGCAATCTACTATTATTCAGTGCTCATAACGGGATTGCTTCGTCGTGCCTCCTCGCAATGACAAGGCAATTCCAACTCCTTAAAATCCAAGTTTTTTATCCAGTTCAGTCTCTCCTGATTGCTGTTTTGTGTAAGCCTCGCAATCCAGTGTGGTGGTTACTCCGCCCTTAGGAAGAGGGAAATCTCCTTTGGTATACTTAAGCGATTTATCTGCGTATACCTTTTTCATATATAATCCAAAAATAGGAAGTGCTGTATTAGCACCCTCCCCGAAGTCGGTTGAAGTGAAATGGATGGCCCTGTCTTCTGCTCCAGTCCACACTCCTGTCACCAATTCGGGTGTGATCCCCATGAACCATCCGTCAGAGTTATTATTTGTGGTACCAGTTTTACCGCCTATTGGATTGTTAAGATTATACTTCCAGCCTAATCTTACCCCGGTGCCGTTCCTGACAACTCCTTTTAACATATCACTCATCACAAAAGCCGTTTGCTCATCCAGAACCACTTTAATCCTGGGCTTGCGTTCGTAGATGACGTTTCCATTTTTATCCTCTATCCGAAGGAGATAGATTGGCTCGGTCCAGATGCCATGATTGACAAATACTGAATATGCGCCGACCATATCATAAACGGATGCTTCAAATGAACCTAAAGCTATTGAGGGAACTGCATCCACCGGACTTGTAATACCCATATTTTTTATCAGCGTTGACACTGCGGTAGCTCCAACCTGTTTCATCAGGAACATAGTGGAATTGTTTTGAGAATGAGCTAATGCCGTTTTTAAGGTAATTGGACCTGGCAACGATTTGTAAGCTCTTGGAGTGTATGTTGTACCGTCGCCAGCATCGATACTTACGGGCTGATTGTCTACCATATAACAAGGTGAATATCCCCCATTACCTAAAGCTACAGCATATGTAAAAGTCTTGGCAGAAGATCCTACCTGCCTGGTGCCCATTTTCACCTGATCGTATTTAAAGTGACTGTAATTTATACCGCCAACCCATGCCCTGACATAACCGGTTTGCGGCTCCATGGACATTACAGCGTTCCGGAGCAAGAGTTTATAATATTTAATTGAATCGATCGGCTTCATGACCGTGTCGATTTCTCCGCGCCAGCTGAAGATGTTCATTTTAGCCGGGGTATTAAAATTCTCCAGGATTTCTTCCTCTGTTTTGCCTTCCAGTTTAAGATCCTGGTACCGGTCGGACCGCCTCATGCCCTGGTCTATTAAACCCTTGGCTTCCTTAAAATTAAAAGGATCGCGGCCTTTCCAGGATCTGTTAAAGCTTACTTGTAGTGTTTTTAAATATTCGGTCTGCGCTTCCTCGGCGTAGTGCTGCATGCGGGAATTTATGGTGGTATAAATCTTCAAGCCATCGCGGTCAAGGTCGTATGCAGATCCGTCAGCTTTATAAATTGAGCTTTCTTCCAGCGTTTGCTGAATGTCTTTCTTCAGGACCGCACGGAAATAAGGCGCAGATCCGTCATTATGGTCTGTGGGATTAAATGCCAGGCTGAGCGGTAATCGTTTAAGACGCTCCGACTCTGAATCACTGATATAGCTGGCGTTATTCATGTTCTCCAAAACAGTGTTCCGGCGTAACAACGCTCTTTCCGGATTCCGGTGCGGGTTGTAATAAGACGGGCCCTTGAGCATCCCGACCAGGATTGCGGCCTGCTCAGGCTTGAGCTTATCGGGAGTCGTGCTGAAATAAGTTCTTGAAGCCGACTTTATCCCATAGGTATTATAGGATCCAAAATCAACCGTATTCAGATACATCGTGATGATCTCTTCTTTGGTATACTGGCGCTCTAATTTAACCGCAACGATCAGCTCCTGGGATTTTTGGATGAGCCTTTTGATAAAATTGCGGGATCTGCCCTCTTTGGAGAACATATTCAGGGCCAGTTGCTGTGTAATAGTACTTGCACCTTGTTTATTTCCCATCAGGGTATAGAAAATAACCGTAAACGTACGCTTGAAGTCAATCCCCGAATGGTTATAGAAACGGATATCTTCTGTAGCTATCAGTGCGTTGATCACATTGGGCGATATCTCATCATAACGGACATTGGAGCGGTTTTGCACATAGTAGGTCCCCAGAACGACATTGTCATCTGAAATAACTTCGGAGGCCTGGTTGCTTTTGGGATTCTCAAGGGTACGCAGATCCGGCAGGCTGCCAAAAAGACCGAGCCCGATACTGAAAATCAGGATCGCCCCAAATGCAATTATTCCAATGATCCATTTCCAAAACCGGATTGTATAACGATTAAGCTCCTGTCGTGTCAACTGGGTCTTCATATTTATGGTTTTTAATAATTCATTTTATAAAACTCAACATAACGGTCAAGCGTCTCCTTATCACTGATCTTATCGAGGTTCTGCTGGTTTATAAAGAATGTACTGTATTTCGTTGCGGGTATCTTCATAACGTCCCTCATCACCGGAATAATGCTGTCGAAATAATTCTGTGCAGCTTCACGTCCTGAAAATGGCCCCACAAATATAAGCTGGTTTTGATTGCTTACCGGCTTTAGCTGGTGTCTGATCCCTGTACCCGGCAAATTGATCCGGTTAAATTGCCCTATCCCAAAACGGGATGAACTTAAATTTGCAGAAGGATCAGCGATATTGACAACAAAATAAAATACGGTCGATTCTTCTTTTACAAAGTAACCACTTTCTGCAACATTCTCTGAGGGAACATTCGCCGCCGGAACATTTGCCGGGGGAACATTCGCCGGGGGTATTGTTACCACGCTTACCGGCGGATTTGCGTTTGCCGATCGATTCACCGGCTGATTCACCGGCTCCTCTACAAAAATGGCCTCATTAGGATCGTTATCTACGAGGGCTACCACGCGGCTGGACATGGCATCCCGGTTTAGCTCTATAAATGTCAGATGCTGCTGAACGAGGGGCACGATCAACTGATCATCCGGATATTTTGTAACAAGCTCTTTGAAAGCGGATTCAAGTAGCGGAAGCTTTTGAGTACGGCCAATACCCAGGGCCCTCAGGTAATCCAGCTGGGCAGGGGCTGTCCGTCCGCTTAACACTTGTCCATAACTGTCAATATGGGAAAGGACTTCACCATAACGCTTATTTACATACAGATCATAGGCATCATTGTAGAAACGGTTAAAAGCTACTTCCTGCTCATCAACCGTCTCACTGTATTTAGGGTCAAGTATTATCTTTGCAAACGGAGATTCCGGATACTCATTAAGCAAAATGTTCTTATATTCTTCAGACTTCTGCGGATTAACATTTGTGTATAATCGGTACAGGTTATAATATACCGGAAGTTTATTTGAGTTATCGGGAAAACGTCTGATCAGCGTTTCATACGTATTTAGCGCTTCCGCACTATCGAGCGAAACTTCCCGGTAGTAATTCCCAATGTCATAATACGCATCTGCAATTTTTTGGTCGGATATTATCTTTTGTTCAGCGGTTAAAGGCATGTCTTCAATAAAAGTGCGCCGTATGGTCTCAATATTTGCTGCTGTGGGGTCATTTAAGGGCTGTTGAAAGGGGCTATTTGCTATGGCCTGGTCGGGCGAGAGCGCGTTAGCAATGTCAGACGATGATTTTTGGCTTCGCCGCCAGTTATCTTCCAATTTCCGGTTGCCCCAGCGCTTTCTAAAATCGATCAGTCCCTGGTTCAGGGCAATAGAATTATTAAAGTAAAATTTACCCTCTCTCACTCCTTTTGCCAGCGCTGCTGAAGGTCCCGGAAGGCTGGAGCCGGTGTTGCCAGGCAAGGTGCTATTAATCGCCTTTAAGCTCTGCTCGCGCACCAGCGCTCCGATACGTACTTCGCGATCTGCCTCTGGCAGCATGGCAAGCATCTGCAAGGTGTCTTCCCTGGATATCGTAGTGAGCCGATCGGCAAGCAATTCGAGGCTTGATGCTTTTTTACCGATCAGATAATAGTCAGGGTAGGTATTTGGAAGAGCGCTGAGCGTGCTATCATAATATGCCTTAGATCTTACGAAATCGGACTGGCCGAGATATATATCCGCCAGCTTAAGATAGGTCAGGCCTTTTTGCGTTGTATTTTTTGTGCTGTTTTTTATGGCCCGGTTATAGTTTTCTATCGCCTTTTCAGGATCATTCTCGTCAGCATAAGTGTTCCCGATTTGAAAATAGATCTGATCAATAAAATCCCGGTTTTTGTCATCTTTTAATAAGGATTGCAACTGCTGCGACCGGCTGAGGGTATTTCCGTTTAGCTCATTGCGAATGCTAATCCTGTTAAGGTTAGCATTAAAAGCCATATCAAATGGCGCATTGCTTTTTACTACTTCGGTGTAATTTTCATATGCGGCTTCAGTTTTATTGGTTAGCTGCTGCAGCTGAGCGGTTAAATAGATCCAGCGGATCTTATTCTGCCGGTTTTTCGCATATTTTATGGCTTGCTCCAGCAATGTTATTGCCTGTTCATCTTCACGCGCATACAAATGAAGCTGCGCCCGTGTAGCATAGATATCTGCTACAGATTCTTTCTCCGTTTTAATATATTTTAGCGCTGTATCCAGGGTAGCTTCGGCTTCCTCGAATCTCTCCGACTCGATTAACGAGCGTGCTTTCCATGCAAGAGCCGCCTGCCGGAGTTCTTTTTCTTCGGGATAAGACTTGTAGACATAGGTAAAAAACTCTGAAGCATTAAAAAAATTAGCTTTCAAATGATTGGCTTTGGCCACCAGGAAGTAGGCATCATCTACGTAATTGCTCAGCGATTTCTCGTTTGCAATGGTATTAGCCTTCTGTATGGCGTCTTCCAGTTTTTTAATCTCTGCCTGGGAAGTTATCTCCGTAGGCTCTTTATAAACAGAAATTATTCTGTCATAATTATCTATTGTGCCTAACTGGATGTTGCGCTCACTTTCATTGATCAGCTCATTTGCATTATAAAGGATATTATAATGCGCTGTTAAGTTCTGCATTCCACGACTTGCGACGGTCTGTTTCTGCGGGTTACAGGCGGTGAAAGCGAAAGATAAAATGCAGAAAAATAACAGGCTAAAAAAAGCAAATAGAAGGTTTGATCTCAAATTGATTAAAGCTTGATTTTTATATAAACAAAATCTGCGCAAAGATATTTTATTCACGACGCAATTTCCATGTAAAGATACTATATCCATTAAAACAAAACCCTTGAAATGATGCCCATTAATTTACTGCTGTACGGATTTTAATGATAAAGCGCTGATATTATTTGATAATTTTACCGGGCATAACTTAAGTATGAAAAAAAAGGAAGATCACAAAGAAAACATCGATCAGGAGGGCTTGGGCGATGAGAAGCGCGCATTAACCGGCTATGCAAAATATACCGGCGTTGCTTTCCAAATGATGGCAATTATTGCGGCTTCAGCCTTTATAGGTTATAAGATAGATGAGTATTATAATCATCAAACCCAATGGGTAACCGCCATCACCTGTGTTTTGGGAGTTTGTCTTTCGATTTATCAAACGATCAGACAATTGAAATAATGGGTATTGGCCGTTTTCTGATCTATTTTCTTCTTTTTAATGTGCTCTTGAGTATCGCACCCCTTGTAGCTGAGCATGTTTATCCTGAATTCCCCTTGCTGATCCCCCGATTCTGGAATATGTTTGCGGTGTTCAGCATAATCACTTTCATTATTTATATTCTGGCTTCATGGAGAATGACTGTAAGCTACAAATCCTCCGGTGAAGCCTTGTTAGCAAGCATCGCTGTAAAGCTGCTTTTATATATGGTAATAGCCTTTGTTTACATCAGTTCAAATACCGTTGATCCTGTCAAATTCATGATCAGTTTTTTTTATCTATATTTCTTTCATACGGTGTTTGAAATTTATTGTTTGTTGTGTAACTTGCGCAACCAAAAATTTAAGTAAATTCCTTATAATAAATGGATTTGAGCCATATTTTCAATTCAAAAAAATTCTTCAGCAATTCATTTTGTGCGGTTTTATTTTCATTAATGAGCTTTTCTGCATATTCCCAGGAGCATACTTCTACAGATACAGCGCATGCTGAATCGTCGGTAGCCCATGCTGAAGGAGAGGAAAAACAAGAGGATATTTCTAAGGTTATACTTCACCATATTGCCGACTCACACGAGTGGCATTTTTTTGGACATGCTTCCATTCCATTACCGGTTATATTATACACAGATAATGGCCTGGTAACGTTTCTTTCAAATAAATACGGACATAACGATCATGGTACGGAGGTTTTTGATGCGGATGGAACCAAGCTGGTAAATTATCATGGTAAATTTTATTACCCATCTTCCGTAAAGAGCGCTGATGGAACTTATATTACTCATGATGCAAGAGGCGATATTTTAAACGCAAAGCCGTTTGATATTTCAATCACCAAGAATGTAGTGTCTCTTTTAATATCAGTTACTGTTCTTCTGATCGTATTTATAGGAATTGCAAATGCCTACAAGAAACGTGAAGGTAAAGCACCGAAAGGATTGCAGTCTATATTAGAACCCATCATACTTTTTGTCCGGGATGATATTGCAAAACCGCAATTAGGGCACAGGTACAAAGGCTTTATGCCTTATTTATTGACGGTGTTCTTCTTTGTATGGCTAAATAACCTGATGGGCTTAATTCCTTTCTTTCCGGGAGGTGCAAACCTGACAGGTAATATCGCGGTAACCATGATGCTTGCCCTGTGTACTTTTGTTTTAACAATGGTAAACGGAAACAGGAATTACTGGGGACATGTTTTTACCCCTCATGTTCCGTGGTGGTTATATCCCTTAATGATCCCGGTTGAGATCATCGGATTATTTACAAAACCTATCGCATTAATGATCAGGTTGTTTGCAAACATCACCGCAGGTCACATTCTGATCTTAAGTCTGATTTCCCTGATCTTTATTTTGAAATCAGTAATGGTAGCCGGAATTGCTATTCCGTTCGTACTGTTTATCAGCGTGATTGAGCTGGTAGTTGGGTTTATTCAGGCATTCATCTTTACAATTTTGTCGGCCCTTTTCATCGGCATGGCAGTGGAAGAACATGCCGAGCATTAATATGAATTTATTTTTTGTTTAATATATATTTAAAAATCAGATTATGATCGTTGGAAGTATCGCTGGTATTGGTGCAGGATTAGCTGCTATTGGAGCAGGCATTGGTATCGGAAGCATTGGTGGAAAAGCTATGGAAGGTATGGCTCGCCAACCGGAAGCAGCATCTAAAATTCAAACAGCTATGTTAATCGCAGCGGCATTCGTTGAGGCGGTAGCATTATTTGCTGTGGTTGTTGCGTTCTTAGGAACCGGACAAGTAAACTAATTAAAATAAGGCTCGTGCGATTGGCACCGGCCTTATTTTATTATTTTGATTGATTTATTAAATTATATAAGATAATGACATTACTGGCATTAAATCCGTTAGTATCACCGGATCCGGGCTTATTCATCTGGTCAACAGTAGCTTTTTTAATACTGTTTTTCCTCTTGAGTAAATATGCCTGGAAGCCTATCGTGAAAGCACTTGATGAGCGCGAGCGTTCTATTGAAGATGCTTTATCGAAAGCTGAAATGGCAAAGGCTGAAATGGCAAAGCTGATCAGCGAGAATGAAGATCTTTTAAGAGAAGCACGATTAGAGCGTGATAACATCTTAAAGGAAGCTAAAGAAATTAAAGATCAGATTATTAATGACGCTAAAGACTCAGCAAAAACTGAAGGTGTTAAGCTCATTGAAAAGGCCAAAGAAGAGATCAACAATCAGAAACTTGCTGCTATGGCTGAGATCAAAAACCAGGTTTCAACCTTATCTCTGGACATCGCTGAAAAAGTATTGCGCAAGCAATTAGAAGATCAGGATAAGCAGCAGGCATTGGTTAACGATCTTTTAAAAGAAGTAAAACTCAATTAATCAATTGTCAGATTGACAAATCGGCAAATCGAACATGTCAGAAATACAAGTTGCATCGCGTTACGCAAAGTCTTTAATTGACCTGGCCGGAGAGCAAAACTCACTCGAGCCGGTAAGAAAAGATATTGAGCTGTTTCTCGAAACCTGCAGGGCAAATCCGGAGTTACAGGCAATCCTTAAAAACCCGATCATTGGGCTTGATAAAAAGGCAAATATTCTGGACGGTATATTTGGCGATAAACTAAATGAGCTGATCTTGTCTTTTTTCAAAATTGTGATTAGAAAGGGCCGTTCTGAAATCCTTTATGGTACGGCTAAGGAGTTTATTAACCAGTATAATGTTCTTAAAAATATTGTAAAAGCAACAGTTACATCAGCTTCACCGTTGAGCAAAGAAAATATAAGCCAGATAGAAGAGCTTGTTAAGCAGTCAACCAATGGGGAGGTTAACTTAACCTCAATTGTGGACCCTAAGCTTATTGGGGGATTTATTTTGAAAGTTGGTGATAAACAATTTGATACCAGTATTTCTGGTAAGCTGAATAAACTAAGAAAAGAATTCGAACAAAATTAATATACCCCAACCTTTAACCGGGATTTCGATGCTTCCTTTCGGGGACGGGAAGTGTAATTTAGAACATTAAAACAAAATATACTACTATGGTAGAGGTAAGACCAGATGAAGTTTCGGCAATTTTAAGACAACAACTGTCAGGCTTTAAGTCGGAGGCCGAACTCGAAGAGGTTGGTACTGTGTTACAAGTGGGTGACGGTATTGCCCGCGTATACGGTTTAACTAAAGTTCAGTCAGGCGAACTGGTTGAATTTGATAACGGTTTGCAGGGTATCGTTTTAAACCTTGAAGAAGATAACGTAGGTGTTGTATTGCTGGGTGCTTTCGATGAGATCAAAGAAGGGGATACAGTTAAGCGCACAAATAAAATTGCTTCCATCAGGGTAGGTGAGGGCATGCTTGGCCGCGTTGTAAACACTCTTGGTCAGCCAATGGACGGTAAAGGCCCGATCACTGGTGAAACTTACGAAATGCCACTGGAGCGTAAGGCGCCGGGTGTTATCTATCGTCAGCCGGTTACAGAACCCTTACAAACAGGTATCAAAGCGATCGATGCCATGATCCCGATTGGACGCGGGCAGCGTGAGCTTGTAATCGGCGACCGTCAAACAGGAAAGACTGCAGTATGTATTGATACCATTATCAATCAGAAAGAATTTTATGAAGCAGGTCAGCCTGTTTTCTGTATATATGTGGCGATTGGCCAGAAAAACTCAACCGTAGCCCAGATCCTAAAGGTTCTGGAAGAAAATGGTGCACTACCTTACACCGTGATCGTGGCAGCTTCAGCGGCTGATCCTGCTCCTATGCAGTTCTACGCTCCGTTTGCAGGCGCTGCAATTGGTGAATTCTTCCGTGATACTGGCCGACCAGCATTGATCGTTTATGATGATCTTTCTAAGCAAGCAGTTTCTTACCGTGAGGTTTCATTATTACTCCGTCGTCCACCGGGCCGTGAGGCATATCCTGGCGACGTATTCTACCTGCACAGCCGCTTACTTGAGCGTGCAGCCAAGATTAACCAGAATGATTCCATTGCACAGTCAATGAATGATCTGCCGGAATCCATCAGGCATATTGTTAAAGGAGGAGGCTCGTTAACGGCATTGCCGATCATTGAAACACAGGCGGGTGACGTTTCTGCTTATATTCCGACAAACGTAATTTCGATTACAGACGGTCAGATCTTCCTTGAATCTAACTTATTCAACGCAGGTGTTCGTCCGGCGATCAACGTTGGTATCTCGGTATCGCGTGTGGGTGGTAACGCCCAGATCAAGTCAATGAAGAAGGTGGCGGGTACGCTTAAGCTTGACCAGGCTCAATATCGGGAATTAGAGGCATTCTCTAAGTTCGGATCTGATCTTGATGCGGCTACGAAATCTGTTCTGGATAAGGGTGCACGTAATGTTGAATTGCTGAAACAAGCGCAATTTTCTCCGGAAACTGTTGAAAAGCAAGTTGCAATTCTATATGTAGGAACCAAAAACCTGATGCGTAATGTTCCTGTGAATAAGGTTAAGGCTTTTGAAGCAGAGTTTATCCAGCAACTGGAGCAGCGTTATCCGGAAGTTCTACAAGGTCTTAAAGCCGGTAAACTCGATGATACGATTACTAGCGCGTTGGAAACAGTGGCCAAGGAATTGGGAGATAAATACTAATCGAGATATTAGTATTTAGTACCTAGTATTTAGACAGTTCTAACTACTATGTACTAAGTACTTTGTACTTATAAAATGGCTAATCTAAAAGAAGTAAGAAACCGGATCGCATCAGTTAGCTCAACGCAGCAGATCACGAAGGCCATGAAAATGGTTTCCGCAGCTAAGTTGAAGAGAGCTACAAGCGCCATCATACAATTGAGGCCTTACGCGAATAAAATGAAGGATATCCTGGCTAATCTTTCTGCCAGTCTTGAAGAATCAAATTCTCCTTTTATCCAGGAGCGTGAGCCAAATAAAATACTGGTTATCGCTGTATCTTCAAACCGCGGACTTGCAGGTGCGTTCAATATGAATGTGATCAAGACTACCAATAACCTTATTTCGCAAAAATATCCTGAGCAATACCGTAAAGGGAATGTTCACATTGTAGCCATCGGTAAAAAAGTCCAGGATTTCTATGAAAAGCGGAAGTACAACGTCATAGGAAACAATAACGAACTGTACAGTGCCCTGACTTTTGAAAATGCTTCTAAAATTACAGAGGCTATCATGACTGGGTTTGCCAAAGGAGAGTATGACCGGGTTGACCTGGTATATAATCAATTCAGGAACGCGGCAGTACAAATTCTTACTACCGAGCAATTATTGCCTGTGCCGAAGGCCGATACTGTCACTGATAGCGGTAAACAAACGGATTATATTCTTGAGCCTTCCCAGGAAGAGATTGTAGAGCAGTTAATACCAAAATCTATCAAGACGCAGGTTTACAAAGCTATTTTAGATTCGCATGCTTCAGAGCATGGGGCACGGATGACGGCAATGGACAAGGCTACTGAAAATGCCGGCGACCTGTTGAAAGCCCTGAAGCTTTCCTACAACCAGGCACGTCAGGCTGCAATTACTACCGAGCTCACAGAGATCGTGAGTGGTGCAGCCGCATTGTCGAACGGATAGATAAAAGGAAATTGAATTTTAAACTGTAAAATAGATTAGTATTTTCGTAAATCTCAAACACAGAAAATGGAAGGAACATATAAAAATAAGCGCACCGAAGAATCGAATGATCCGGCACATTACAAGCTGATAGTTATTGGTATTATAATAGGTATGGTCGGTGTGTTCCTCCGTTTTGCCGGAAGCTGGATGCTTATTGATGCGATATCAAATATTCTTTTGGTAATCGGTGTAGTAGTAAGCTTGAAAGCCGTAATGAGGATCCTGAAGTAGGATATCCATATATTTAAGAAACTCATGACCATGACCGTTATGGGTTTTTTGTTTTCAGGAGATACCGGCTCAAGTCCGGCACGACACCGGGAATAAAAGAGAAAGATTAAATTTTATTCTTTTGAATGTATCAGTGCCTGCAGTTTTTCGTCTGATTTTATCTTTTTTAAGGCTGCATTATAAGATAACCAATAGATCTCTTCTGTTTTTTTAACATCAAACAAACTGGTAGCGCCCATTCCTTCGGGTTCAATCAGAACATCTAAAAACTGGCACTTCCGCTCCATATCCGAATTAATAGACATGATAGCGGCCCGGGCGAACAATTTGCGAAAATTGGAAATCGTACTCACTACCGGAAGATGATTACAGGAGGATCCAATAATAAAATCACAATCCCTTCTAATAGGTTCGATCGGAAAGTTATCCAGCACACCGCCATCCACAAACATTTTATCTTCTAAAATAACAGGTTTAAATACACCCGGGATAGAACAGGAGGCCAGGACAACGTCAATAAGCTTACCTGAAGAGAAATATCTAAGTTTACCTTCACTGAAATCCGTGGCAGCAATAACGAGCGGAATTTTCAATCCTTCAAAAGAATCGTGAGGAAGGTGCTCCAGAAACAACGTTCTGGTCAGATCCAGGGAAAGTAAACCAGGATTTTTAAATGCTGGCCTTAAAAATTTGTAAAGCTTGGTGTTTAAAAAGATCTGAAAAATTTCGTAAGGCTCCATTCCCTGACAGTAAAGCGAGCCAACAATTGAACCGGCACTCGTGCCGCTGATCATGTGAAACTTAATTCCGGCTTCTGTAAGAGCCTGTAGAACCCCCAGGTGAGATATCCCCCGTATGCCACCGCCTGAAAGAACTAATCCAACCTTCATAATCTATCGTATTTAAAGCATTTTCTCCGCCAAGCACTTACAACGTAAAACGTTCAACGTACAACGTATAACGTTCAACGTACAACTACATCTCAGGCTTATATCTCGACCCAGTTAATATTTTTTGCGGGTCCTTTTCCAGCATCAGCTGCTGCAAAGTAATATCAGGATTCTTTTCCATATACTTTCTGACGACCTGCCAGCCAGTCCAAACGCCAAGTTTAGGTGCCGACTCTGAGTTTTCACCCAAGCCTGGCGTAAATGGCGCTTCGGCAAGATATTTTTGGATCTGCATGTAATCGCTATTGAACAGAAGCTCATTCTGCAGAAAATAAGCCCAGATACCTCCCTCATTCTCTCTACACCATTCGAGCTGTTGCGTGGAATATCCGATCTTTAATGAGTCAGCCAGCCCGGGCATAAAGCTATCCATCAGGTAAAGGATCTTACCGTTATAGATCATCTTTGCGAGCAGATTCCGGTCCCTGTCCTCTTCCCCAAACATATCTTCGCGAATGAAGGCCTCTACCACCCGCGGGGCAATATTTTCCGGGGTAAAGCGACGGGCTATATATTGAGGTATGCTTTGCCTCAGGGCAGGATAAAACCGGTCGCCATTACTGCCCAGGAACATATCAAGCCCAATGCCGATATAATCGTTACCCACCGGGGTTTGATATTCAAATCCAGAAATAAAAGTGATTAGCCTTGGTAGCTTTTGTTTGGGATAATAGTAGCGGATATACTTAAATGCTTCAGTCAGTTCATTTTGCTGTGTTTTCATATCCGGAAAGCTCTTCTCTACGGAGGACTTAAGTTCCAGGTAATCTTCATTTTGAAGAATTGCAGCAAGGTTGTTCAAATATGCAGGATCAGAGGCTGGACCGGCTTTGATCATTTGCTCCATATAATCATCGTAAAACCAGGTATATTCCTTCCGAAGCTGACTGGTTTTCGATGCTAAGTTGGAAGGCTTAAGACTGTCCAGCTCTTTGTCGAATCGCTCAATAGAAATAGTTAATTTAATATGCGACACATCCGGTCCCTTTTTGTTATTACAGGACACTGCAACAAAGCATATAAAAAAAAACAGGTAAATTTGAATGTGTCTCATGGATACAGATATCTGCTAAATTATAAAAAATGGTTATGAAAGCTTTATGCTGTTCATTTCTTCAAAGTTATTGCATATGAACATCGCACTTGCCCAGTTAAATTACATTATAGGAGACTTTAAATTTAATACTCAAAAAACTATAAATGCAATCCGGGAGGCGAGAGAAAAAGGTGCAGACCTTATCGTTTTCTCAGAATTGTGCGTCTGTGGATACCCGCCAAGAGATTTCCTCGAATTTTCTGAGTTTATAGAATCCTGTGAACATTCTGCGCAGGAAATTGCGAAGGAATGTATGGAAATTGCCTGCATTATAGGCTTGCCGACCAATAACTCAAAAGTTCAGGGAAAGGACCTGTTCAACTCGGCTTACTTTATTGAGAAGGGAAACGTAAAAGCCGTTGTGAATAAAGCGCTTCTGCCTAATTATGATGTATTCGATGAATACCGGTATTTCGAGCCGGCTGTGAATTTCAAATGTGTTGATTTTAAGGGATATAAGATCGCATTAACCGTCTGTGAAGATCTCTGGAACATCAATGATAATCCGATGTATGTTACCTGTCCGATGGATGAACTGATCAAAGAGAAGCCAGATCTGATGATCAATATCGCCGCGTCACCTTTTGCGTACAACCACGATGAAGAGCGTGTGCTTATCCTTGGGGATAATTGCAGAAAATATCAGCTCCCGCTATTCTATGTCAACCAGGTGGGAGCTCAGACAGAGATCATATTCGACGGCGGCTCCCTCGTTTTTGATGAGGAAGGCCGGCTGCTCGATGAAATGGTATACTTTAAGGAAGAAGTCAGAATTTATGAGTTTGATAAAGGGCAGGTAAAAGGGCATCAGCCAATAGTGCATGATCCTCAGGGAGATATTGCGCAGATCCATGATGCACTCGTTATGGGTATCAGGGATTATTTCCAAAAATCCGGTTTTACGAAGGCTATCCTCGGACTTTCCGGGGGAATTGACTCCGCCCTTGTTTGTGCACTGGCGGCTGAAGCTCTTGGCCCGCAAAACATAATGGCAGTTTTAATGCCGTCAGAATATTCATCAGATCATTCCATTCAGGACGCATTAGACCTGGTAAAAAATCTGGGCAGCCAGCACGAGGTAATACCGATCAGGGAAGCTACGATTGCTTTCGGGAATATGATGAAGCCTGTTTTTAAAGACCTTCCCTTCAGCGTTGCCGAAGAGAACATCCAGGCCAGAAGCCGTGCGATCATTCTGATGGCGATGTCGAATAAGTTCGGTTATATTTTGCTTAATACCTCTAATAAAAGTGAGTGTGCCGTTGGTTATGGAACCCTTTACGGGGATATGGCGGGAGCTATCGGCGTTCTTGGAGATGTATACAAGACCCAGGTATACAAGCTTGCAAATTATATAAACCGTGAACGGGATATTATTCCTGCCAACAGTATTGTTAAACCCCCTTCTGCGGAACTTAGACCAGGTCAGAAAGATTCTGATTCATTGCCTGAATATGAGGTGCTTGATGCTATCCTCTTCCAGTATATTGAATTGAAGAAAAGCTCCGGATCAATTGTCAAAATGGGTTACGATGATGCACTAGTAAAAAAGATCATTAAAATGGTCAATCAGGCGGAGTTTAAGCGTAATCAGGCGCCTCCAATATTAAGGGTTTCTCCAAAAGCTTTCGGGATGGGAAGGAGGATGCCGGTGGTTGGGAAATACTTGGGGTAATGTTCAATGTTGCCAGTTGTCTGTTACCTGGCTAACGTACCAGACTGGCAACAGGAAACTGGTAACTGGAACCCACAACGGCTAACTGACAGCAGTTTTTATCATCCCACCGTCAGATCCCTGTAACAAAACTGTATGTTCCAACAGTTATTAATCTAAATTACGTTTATTTATAAGATTGACGATAACAGGAGTTTAGCTCCTTTCTAAAGATACCCCCGGGTTCATGCCGGGAGTTTAGTTTGGTTTAGTTTTAGTTTAGTAGAATCCGTTCCTGAACCAGGGGCGGATTTTTTATTTCCTTTTCCTGAAGAATACGGCTGAAAATAAAAATATCCCGAACAGGCCGCTGCCCGCAGATCCCGCCAGTGCGATGTAATCACCGTTTTTTACATAGAATGTAAGCTCTTCATTCAGGTTGATGTCCTGCTTAAGAGCACCGGGTACCCACCATTTCGTTTGCTGAGTTATATCACCTCTTTGATTAATAAATGCGGAAATACCGGTATTTGCAGACCGCGCAACCCACCTTCGGGTTTCAATTGCACGAAGCTTCGCATACTGAAGATGCTGATCTTTCCCTGACGTGTTTCCCCACCAGCCGTCATTGGTAATAATGGCGATAAACTGAGCGTCTTTCTTCACATAGTCTGAAACATACTCGCCCCAGATTGATTCGTAACAGATCACCGGGGCTGCACCAATACCGCTTTGAGAAAAAAATACAGAAGGTTCATCCTGTTTGCCATAGCTTCCCGAAGAGCCGCCGAAAGCTGCGAACGCCGGCTTCAAGAATCCTAAAGCAGTAGAGAACGGGGTTTGTTCTACGCCGGGGACCAATTTGGATTTATGGTAAAACTGAACTTTCGGCGAGTTCTCTATCAATATAGCCGCGTTGAATACATCCCAATATAAAGGGGTATCCTGGAATGGCCGGGCAGTGGAGGTCTTTGGAGAGTCGTAAAATGAATAGCTTTCAATTCCGGAGATCAGGTTGCCATTTTTATATTTTCCCAGGAAATTCTGTATGGTGAGGAAATTGGGCTGCAGCCTGACGGTTTTTTCTTCCGTATCCTCGGATATTGCGGTTTCAGGCCAAATGAAAAATTCGGTATTTGATTGTCCCAGGGAATCTGAAAGCCGGATCATTCGTTCGATCTGAACAGATGTAGGGAGGCTTCCAAATTTTTCATAAGGATCAATATTCGGCTGTACCACCACCACATTGGCCGGGTTAGCAGCTTCTTCATAGCCGTAATAAATACCAGCCGATATAATAACAGGAACCAAGGCATTGGCAATGGCCCAGGAAGCAAGTTTTATTTTTTTTACCGATCCTGCCTTAAAAGCTTTATAGGTTTCTAACAGAAGTATATTCGATATTAATACCCATAATGTACCGCCATACACACCAGTATATTCATACCACTGAACCAGGTAGTGCGATTTCGCAAAACCGTTCCCGAGGTTCATCCATGGAAATGCCAAATCCCATGTTTGGTGAAGATATTCATAGCCTATCCAGAAGCAGATCAATCCCAGGTAGCTCACAATTCTGGTGCTGATCAGCCGTAATCGATAGTACAGCCAGAAGGCGATGGCCATAAGCAGCGAGCCAAGTCCGAAGGGGATTATTGAAATAATTATAGCGACTCCGGCCGGCATAACTGCACTTAATGAGTTGTAAACCCAGTAAATGCAGGCAGTATTCCAAACAAAGAAGCACAGGAACGCTGTCCTGAAAATAAGTTTTCCCCGTTTTTTGCTTTCCATACTGATGATATTATCAACCGCAAGAAATATTGGGATTAAGCCAGCGAGCAGTATAAGCGCGGTGAACGGAATTGGCGGCCAGGCAAGCCATAATAAGAACGAGCTGCTTAGTGCTAATAAATAGTTCTGTTTCACTTTATAATTGCGATAAGATATCGGCCTTTTTGCTTTCGTACTCTTCGCTGGTGATCAGCTGTTTTTCAAAAAGTATTTTGAGTTTTTTAAGCTTGAGGGTAAGCTCATCTTCTGTTTCTTCGGCAGGAGGAGCATTTTGTAACTGAAGGAACGGTTTCTCTTCTTCTTCAATCTCTATATAAGATGAATAAACATCTGGAGGGTCAGCATTAACCGATATTGGGCGTCTGTCATCGCCTTCCTGATTGCGTGATAGCTCCTTGTTCTTTTCCAGCTGCTCATTGCAAAACTGGTAGAGCTTACGGGCCTGTACCTTTGGGATATAATCAACAGCTAAGTTTTCCCCCCTTTGCGGGACAGCGATAAATTTTGAGCCGAAAAATTCTTCTTTAAAAGACACTTCCTTAACATCATCCCATGCAAATGTTATGAAATTAGTCGTCAGTCCCAGGTTCTCAGGGAGACAGAACACGATGCGTTTGTTGGTAACAGCGATGGAATTCGGATTCAAGGTAACTGCTGGTTTTTTTTGAATAGCCAGGTATACGATCGCTTCACCGGAGGTAAGCATATCGCGAAGTTTCCCCAATACCTTTTCGGCAGTTTTCGGATCCTGTTCGTCGGTTAAATATTGTTCGATTTGCATATCTTAATTTAATTTATTCACCATCGGTGCGCCTATTTACCGGCCACACAAATAACAAACTCTCCCTTTAACGTATGAGTTTCAAAATGTATTTTAATTTCACTTAAGGTTCCCCTAACAGTTTCTTCGAACATTTTTGTGAGTTCCCTGGATACAGATGCCTGCCTGTCGATGCCTAAATACTGACCAAACTCTTCCAGTGTCTTAAGCAACCTGTGAGGCGATTCATAAAAGATCATAGTCCTTTCTTCTTCCGCAAGTTCTTTCATTCGGGTTTGCCTTCCTTTTTTAACAGGTAAAAATCCCTCAAATGTAAACCTGTCTGCCGCGAGACCGGAATTAACCAGGGCCGGCACAAAGGCCGTTGCCCCCGGAAGGCATTCAAGAGGCAGGTCGTTCTTTATGACTTCACGCACGAGCAAAAATCCCGGATCAGAGATAGCTGGAGTACCTGCATCCGAGATCAAAGCAATTTGTTTGCCCTCTTTAAGAAATCTGATGATTTCACTTACCGATTTATGTTCATTATGCTGATGATGCGAAAACATCTTTTTATCAATCCCAAAATGTTTCAGTAATGGGGCGCTTGTACGGGTATCTTCCGCAAGGATCAGGTCCACTTCTTTAAGTATACGGATCGCCCTGAAGCTCATGTCTTCAAGATTACCGATCGGAGTAGGCACAAGGTAGAGTTTACCGCTCATGTTTCTAAGTTTTAAGCTCCCTTTTCATTCAGGACTCCAAACTGTTTATATCTTTGCGTAAAATTATAAAGATGTTGCAAGTTAGTTATATCCGCGAAAATAGGGCGGAAGTTTTAAATCGCTTATCCGTCAGGAATTTCAAACAGCCGGACCTGGTTGACCAGATTCTGCAACTTGACGACGATCGTCGTCAAACCCAGACTAAACTCGATTCTGTTTCTGCAGAAGCTAATGCCGCGGCAAAAAAGGTCGGCGAAATGATGCGGAAGGGCCTGAAGCAGGAAGCGGAAAGCTTAAAGCAGCAAACTAATTCTTTTAAAGACGAGACTAAAACTCTGGCAGAAAAATTATATGCAGTTGAGACTTCCCTGCAGAATAGTCTCGTTCTGCTTCCAAATCTTCCGCATTCTTCTGTTCCGAAAGGAGCGAGTCCGGAAGATAATGTAGTGGCTCTGGAGCAAGGTGCACTACCTCAATTGCCAGCAAACGCTTTGCCTCACTGGGAGCTTGCTGCAAAATATGATATCATAGATTTTGAGCTGGGAAATAAGATTGCTGGGGCGGGATTTCCGGTGTATAAAGGAAAAGGCGCCAAACTGCAAAGAGCCCTGATAAATTTCTTCCTGGATCAAGCTGATTCCGTGGGCTATCGTGAGATGCAGCCGCCGATTGTTGTCAACGAGGCGTCGGGGTTTGGAACAGGCCAGCTTCCTGATAAAGAAGGGCAGATGTACCATATAACAGGCGATGATCTTTATCTGATCCCCACCGCTGAAGTGCCGGTTACGAACCTTTACCGGGATGTAATACTGAAAGAAGAGGAGCTGCCTGTGAAAAATTGCGCGTATACCCCGTGTTTTCGCCGGGAGGCCGGATCATACGGAGCACATGTACGGGGATTAAACCGCCTTCACCAATTTGACAAAGTTGAGATCGTACAGGTTGTGCACCCCGACAATTCGTATGGCGTGCTGGAAGAGATGAGTGTCTACGTTCAGTCTTTATTAATGGCCTTGGAGCTACCTTACCGTGTTCTTAGCCTGTGCGGCGGTGATATGGGATTTACTTCCGCAAAAACGTATGATATGGAGGTTTGGTGTGCTGCCCAGGCTAGATGGCTTGAGGTTTCATCAGTCTCTAATTTTGAAACCTACCAGAGCAACCGCTTGAAGCTGCGGTTTAAGGGGAAAGAAGGCAAACCCCGGCTCGCCCATACACTAAACGGGAGCGCACTGGCCTTGCCGCGGATCGTTGCCTGCTTACTGGAGAATAATCAGACGGAAAAAGGAATAAAGATTCCAGCGGCGCTTATTCCATACACCAGGTTTGAGTGGATAGATTAACAGAAAAAATTATTAATTAAGAATAACCTTCCGGGCTTTTCTGTACGTCAGAAATCAATATTAAAGCCTAAGACATCTATCTTATAGCATTTTAAGCAAACAAATTCTATTTTCAAATGTATATTTAGTACCAATTTATACATTTCCATGGAAAAGAGAATTTTAGTGCTGGACGATGATCCCGGAATTTTGGAAGCTATAGATCTGTCGCTCACTTACAGCGGTTTTAAAGTAAGGCTGTTACTCTCGGGCGATAATGTCGTCAGGATGATCGATGATTTTGAGCCGGATCTAATCATAATAGACTACATATTAAATGGAAGGACTGGGGGAGAGATCTGCCAGGAACTTAAAAGTGACCCTGGAAGGAAGAATATTCCGGTCATCATGCTGTCTGCAGATCCGGAAGCCGCCCGGCGAAATTCGGAATATGGCTGTGACTCCTTCCTGCCTAAGCCTTTCGACCTGAACGTACTCGTAAACGAGATCCGTGGCTATATCGATACTGATCCGCGGGTAGTCAGATAATATCGATCAGCCAGCTCAAGAGTAGCCAGATTATATATCCAATCATCAGGAAGCTTAGGACAAGAATAATGATTATCCATGCGATGATCCCTTTTCCACTTCCCTGATGTTTTCCCTCGTCATAATGCTCTTTCAGGAGCCTGATATTCCGGGAATTAGATTTGTACGCAAAATCAAATATATGACCGATGATAGGGATAGCTCCGATCGTCGAATCCAGGACAATATTAAGGGTCATGAGTAACAGAACTTTTCTGCTCACACCATGTTTGGCCATTGTCAACAGTAGAACTGTTGATACCGCGAACCCACCCAAGTCGCCGGCTATCGGAATTAAATTGATGATGGGATCAAGCCCGAAGCGGAAATTAGTTCCGGGAAGTCGAAATTGCTCATCCATAAGGTGAGAAGCTCGTTCCACCCACTTTAATTTTGAAGTTATCGGTTTTTGCATGCTTGAATTACTTAACAAAGCGTGTGCCGGTATTCTTGCGCCAGTTCCTCTTATGTTGCTGGGGTTTAGACATTACAGCCCCCTCTTCCCAACGATCTGCGCCAGACACTCGAACACCAATTGCCCCATTGTATCACAGCTCTTAAAAACCGGGTTTTTGTAATGTTCTGCCAGTTCTGTTCTTAGCTGCTGGATCTTTTCAGCAGGAGAAATAGTATCGATATTCATGATCCCAAACAGATCCTCCAGGCGGTAATATCCGGATCTGAATCGGTTCGCGATCAGCGTACGCTCTTCTTCCTGGTATTGTCTCATAGTCGTTTCATCCATGTGCTGCATTCCCAGCTGTACAAGCTTTACGTTTTCCTTAAAGTAATGAGGCAAATACATTTTCAGCCGGCCCTCGTACGATTGCTGGTCAAAATCAATCGCCCGTAAGCGATATTGATTTCCCTCAATATCGGGGGTAATGTCCATTACGAAATTATAAGAACGCATATCTCCAAGCAGGCGCACGAAACAACGCTCATTAAACTTTATAAATTCCTTGCAGATCCGGATCTGGTTAAATTTGGAAGTATCCAATCTTTGATCTATAAAGGCGTCTCCCGGGAGCCCCGGAATGTGCTCCTCGATCAGCGTATTGCCGTCCGTCATGTAAATGATGCGGTTAGGCGAGAGCACATGTTCCAGCTCCAGTCCGTAAACGCGTGATGCATCGGCTATTTTAATATAAAAGTGATCATAATTATCATTCAGCCTGTTAATGATCCTGATCCGGAATGGACGGGTATTGGCGAACGTGCAATAATCAATCCTGGCGACCGAAAGATGCTCCATCACAGCGGTATCGCCATCCGTGTTCATCAATGCATATATATAAGTGAGGTTGGGAAAGAGCTCCTTCATCTCGCTCTCATCATAATATACCGTATGCCATAGCGTATCGCGGCCTTCCTTATCCCTTAAAGGTGTCGAAAGGTTAAACCGAAGCAAATCCGAATACTGCACAGGCAGTTTAACTTCCCGGTCATATTTCAGTAGATAGTCCCTTAATTCAGGACGTATATGATAAAGAGTCTTCTTTTTAGAAGGGACATCATTACGGGGTTCCTGAAGTGTATCCATGCAAATGTGTTAATGAGCAAATTTGACAGGATGTAAGTTACCTAATTGTGATGACAAATAAGACACACGCGACACGCGTGGCGGGAGCACAGGATGATAAATGAAGCCACACGCGCCACGCGTGCGGCAGCATAGATGATAATGGAACCATCACACGCGGCACGCGTGCGGGAGCACAGCTATTAATAAACTTCTGCCAATTCGTAATTCGTAATTTTTAATTCGTAATTGGATATCTACTTTATCTCAAACACCGCCCGCATCTGGTACGTAAGCTTTATCTTTTTAAAATCAATATCCGGCATTGCAGCGGATTCAGCTGAATCGCTGGTTTTCATCATCGCGTTAGCGCGATATACCGGCTGAGGATAATATTCATTATTTATTTCCTGAATGTCTAATGGAGTCCCCAAATTACCACCAATTGAGGTGATGAGATAGGAGGCCTTGTCCTTTGCTGCCTGAAGCGCTTTTATTTTAAGATCCCTTTTAAGCGTTTCGATCTTCGAATAATCATAGCTTTCAATATTGCTGTATTCAATTCCCTTTGGATCGACAGCGCTCATGATCTCATTGAACTTGCTCAGATCGGTGACCTTGATCCGGTATTGCTTACGGGCTAAAAATTCAGTATTCTTTTTCTTTTCCCACCAGGTAGTATAACTGGAAATATTATTTATCGTGAAGTTTTCCTGGGGAATTCCCGCTTTTAACACGGCTTCTTGCAGCTGACGCTCCAGTTCTTCAATCTCCACTTTCTTTTTGTTATTGGCATCCCTGAAATATTCTTTCAATGACATGCCGATGTAAAGAATGTCAGGGGTTACCTCTGCTTCTGCAGTTCCCGTTACCTCTATTTTTTTCCGGGTATCAATGTTCTGGGCGTACGCGCTCAGGCTAAAAACACTGATCAGGGCTGCGGCTATAATATTTTTCATATTTAATTTTTTATTTAAAATCATTAAACTTTCTCTTAGGATGAAATATTCGTGCCAATTCCATAAAAATAGTTACGGGTTATGAGGCTAGCGTACCAGGATCAAGATAGTTACGTGTTTCCAGGCCAGACTACCAGAACTCGTAACCCGTAACTCGCAACCCAAAAAACCCCTTTTCGGTTTTTTTACTCTTCTATCATCTCACTATGAGGATAGAGTTCTTCCTTCTTTTCTTCTTTAAAATATCTTTTCTGGTAGAGTAATATCATAATTACTCCAATGGAAATGGCCGAATCCGCGATGTTGAAAACCGGGCGGAAGAAAATAAATTCTTCTCCGGCCCATACCGGGAACCAGTTAGGATACACGCCCTGCAGGATGGGAAGGTAGAACATGTCTACTACTTTACCGTGAAACAGCCCGGCGTACCCGCCTTCAGCGGGTAAGAATTTTGCCGCTTCGTAATAAGTACTTTCGCTGAACAGCAGGCCATAGAAGGTTGAATCGATTATATTGCCCATGGCGCCTGCAAAAATGAGGGCAAGGTTCATGATCAAGCCGCGATGATACTTCTTTTTGATCAGGTAAACCACGCCATAACCAATGCCACAAACTGCTGCAATGCGGAACAAGGTTAAAGCAAGTTTACCGGCTTCGCCGCCAAACTCCATACCGAATGCCATACCGTTATTTTCCGTAAAATGTATCAGGACATATTTGCTGATTATCTTATATTCCTGACCAAGGGACATGCTGAGCTTGATCCAGAATTTTAAAACCTGGTCGGCAAGCAAAATTAGTACAACAGCAAGGAAAGGCTTAAAATAGGCTTTCATTTAGGCCTGTTTCAGTTTAGCTTCCATACTCAGGGTAGCATGAGGCACCGCACGTAAACGTTCTTTAGGGATAAGCTTTCCGGTTTCACGGCAAACACCATACGTTTTATTTTCAATCCTCACCAATGCGCTTTCAAGATTATCAATAAATTTCTTCTGACGCGCAGCCAGCTGGTTTATCGACTCCTTTTCGAGTGTGGCTGATCCATCTTCAAGAGTTTTATAAGTTCCTGCGGTGTCATCCGTTCCATTCATATTCGGGTTGCTTAACGACTGCGTTAAAGCGCCTAACTCTTCTTTTGAACTGCGTAGTTTTTCTAAAATAAGGTTTTTGAATTCCACTAATTCACTATCTGAATACCTGGTTTTTTCGTGCTTCTCCATTTCTATACTTTTTTTATTGATATCGTTAAATCGTTCTCATCTATATTTGCTGTCTCGCCTGTATCCAATTCATTTACAAGCTCCAGCGAGTCTGCCAGAATTTCGGCGCAAATATAAGATAAATTATTTCTCACAGCTTCCGAAATATAAGGGTGGTCTTTTACGAGCACGGTGATCTTGTCAGTAACCTCGAGTCCCTGTTCTTTTCTGATGTTCTGGATGCGGTTTACAAGTTCCCGTGAGATCCCCTCCTGTTTCAGTTCACTGGTTAGTGTAACATCTAACGCAACAGTTAGTTTTCCCAGAGTGGCAACCTGCCATCCGGTTACGTCTTCTGCAACAATTTCTACGTCTTCAAGAATGATCGAATAAGCCGTTCCGGGAATATCAAACGTGTTTTCGTTCTCAAACTTCGCGATGTCCTGCTGTGATAAAGATGTAAGTGCTTCAGCAACGAGTTTCATGTCCTTACCCACCTTAGGCCCCAAAGCCTTGAAATTTGGTTTTATTTTTTTGCTGATAAAGCCCGAAGTATCAGAAATGTATTCGATATCTTTCAGGTTAGTCTCAGACAGGATCAGGTCTTTAACTTTTTCCACCTTCGATTTAAAGCTTTTATCCATCACTGGTATAAGCACCTTGCTCAGAGGCTGACGCACGTTAATGCCCACTTTTTTGCGAAGTGAAAGGATCAGCGAAGATATATTCTGGGCCAGTCCCATTTGCTCTTCCAGAGGTTTGTCAACATGGCTTTTATCGTATTCGGGGAAATCAGAAAGGTGTACGGATTCTACTGTTTCTTTGCCAGTTACCGCATTCAGGTCCATAAATAGGCGATCACTGAAAAAGGGGGCTACCGGGGCCATTAGCTTGGCGATCGTATTCAGGCACGTATATAAGGTCTGGTAAGCAGAGATCTTATCTTCCGTATAATCACCTTTCCAGAAACGGCGGCGGCATAAACGCACATACCAGTTACTCAGGTTCTCATCCACGAAATTCTGAATAGCACGGGTGGCGCGGGTAGGTTCAAAATCAGCATAATATTTATCAACTTCCAGGCTAAGGGAGTTTAGAAGCGATATGATCCAGCGGTCTATTTCCGGCCTGTCGCGGATATCATCTTCTTTATAGCTGAACCCGTCTATGTTGGCATATAAGGCAAAAAATGCATAGGTGTTGTGAAGTGTTCCGAAGAATTTCCTGCGGACCTCATCGATACCTTCAATATTAAATTTAAGATTATCCCATGGAGAGGCATTGCTTATCATGTACCAGCGGGTAGAATCAGCGCCGTATTGCTCTATGGTTTCGAAAGGGTCAGCTGCATTACCCAGGCGTTTCGACATTTTATTGCCGTTCTTGTCGAGCACCAGTCCGTTGGAAACCACATTTTTAAAGGATACACTATCATTCAGCATGACTGCGATCGCATGAAGGGTAAAAAACCATCCCCGGGTCTGGTCTACGCCTTCAGCGATAAAATCTGCGGGGTAGATCGAACCCACCTCGCCCTCATCACCTGAATGCTTATTCCAATATTCTATAAATTCATCAGGCGTTATTTCACCCTTCTGGCCGGCTTCTGTTGGAGGTAGCCCCCATTGTGCATAAGGCATCGCACCAGAGTCAAACCAAACATCGATCAGGTCAGTCTCGCGGAACATCTTTTTCCCTGAGGGTGAAACCAGGATCACATCATCTACATAAGGGCGGTGCATGTCGCTGATCTCAAAAGAGGCATCCATAAAGCCAGCTTCAACAGATTTCGCAATGCCTGCCCGCAGCTCTGATATTGATCCGATACATACTTCTTCGTCACCGTCCTCTGTTCTCCATATCGGAAGTGGGGTGCCCCAATATCTTGAGCGTGACAAATTCCAGTCGACCAGGTTTTCAAGCCAATTCCCGAACCGGCCGGTACCAGTCGATTCCGGCTTCCAGTTTATCGTTTTATTCAGTTCTACCAGGCGCTCTTTTACTGCTGTTGTTTTTATAAACCAGCTATCCAGCGGGTAGTAAAGAATGGGTTTATCAGTCCGCCAGCAATGCGGGTAGCTGTGCTCATACTTTTTAACATCAAAAGCTTTGTTGTCTTCCTTTAATTTTATCGCTATAAGCACGTCTGTAGGCCTGAAACCGGGATCCTTGCGTTCTTCATCGCTGTAATATTCTTCTTTTACATAGCGGCCGGCAAAATCCGTCACTTCACTTACAAATTTACCCTGTCTGTCTACCAGCGGAAGTTCATTTCCTTTTTCATCGGCGACCATCACCGAAGGGACATTGTTTTCCCGGGCAGCCCTGAAATCGTCTGCCCCAAATATAGAAGCAGTATGTACAATGCCTGTACCATCCTCCGTGGTCACAAAATCAGCGGGAATTACTCTCCAGGCATTTTTTTCAAGGTTCTCATTCGTTACATAATCCATCAGCTGATGGTAGGTCAGGTTCAGCATTTCCGAACCTTTAAATTCAGCCGCTATCTGCCATGGGATAAGCTTGTCACCATCTTTGTAATCTTCAAAAGGGAGGTCTTTAGCCTCTTCTTTAAAGTATTTTGAGACCAGGTCGCGGGCCATAACCACGCTGACCGGTGAAAATGTATATTGATTAAAGGTTTTAACCTTTACATAGCTGATGGAAGCGCCAACTGCGAGCGCACAGTTTGATGGTAAAGTCCAGGGCGTGGTTGTCCATGCGATGATGGCCGTATCCTCGTTTTCCTCTTCAAAGAGTACAGGGATTAAGGGATGGAGCTGATCTTTTTTGATGCGGAACTCAGCAACAATGGAAGTATCTTTCAGCATTTTATAGGTTCCGGGCTGATTCAGCTCATGGGAGCTAAGCCCGGTTCCAGCAGCAGGAGAATAAGGCTGCACGGTGTAGCCTTTGTATAAAAGCCCCTTTTTATGAAACTCTTTCAGTATCCACCATAAGGTTTCGATATATTTATTTTCATAGGTGATGTAGGGATTGCCGAGATCAACCCAATAGCCCATTTTTTCTGTCAGGTCATTCCACACATCTGTGTATCGCATCACCTCGGTACGGCAGGCATCATTGTATGCCTCAACAGTAATGGTTTTGCCGATGTCGTCCTTAGTGATCCCAAGTTTCTTTTCAACAGCCAGCTCGATTGGAAGTCCGTGGGTATCCCAGCCACCCTTACGCTTTACGCGATAGCCTTTGAGTGTTTTATAACGACAAAAAATATCCTTAATGGAGCGTGCCATCACATGATGTATCCCCGGCATACCATTGGCAGATGGCGGCCCTTCATAAAAGATATAAGATCTTGATGCAGGCCTGTTGGAGATACTTTTCTCGAAAATCTGGTTAGTCTTCCAGTATTTTAATATTTCTTTCCCGGTTTCTGAGAGATCTAACTGCTTATAATCTTTGTACATCAACGTTTTAAACCAATTTTAAAGGATGCAAAGTTATGAAATTAAAGGCTCAATTTTGTGTAAATGTGAGCAATTGTATGGTAATTATGACCTTGCGCTTACTCACGCTCAAACTGAATTTGTTTATCTTTGTTATAACGATAATCATATGATGAATAAATACATGCGTCGCGGTATCTGGCTGATACTTATTGGAGTAGCCTTTAATCTTTTAGGTTATTACCTGATGGAGGAAGATCTCTTTAAATATGGCTGGGCGATGATTACCGGTACCGTTGCTTTTGGCTTAGGATTTTTATTCATTTTATATAGCCTCATCCGCAAAATGGATCGCAGGGCGCTTCTCAACGAACGGGCAGCGGATACGGAAGAAAACGAGACTTCGCCGAAGTCATAGAAACTTAAAGTTAACCACCCCTGGCCCCTCCTTAAGAAAGCCTGCCGGTAGGCAGCTACCCTGTATACATATCTTTTGTTGACCCTTTATAATTCGTTAGGTATG
>JBBJNR010000068.1:0-17664 GCA_037719315.1 Daejeonella sp. | reverse complement strand
GCCATCATCGATTTAACAGCATGTACTTAGCCATAAGTACTTCAAGGCACACACAGTAGTGTCCGGTTAAAAATCTCAACTTATTTAAGTCACATGCATATTTAAAAACACATTTTTATTGGATTCTCCAAATCAAACCTTCCTTGTCGAACAAGTTCAGCAAATCTCCATTATCGAGCGGGCGGGTAATCCTGCTTATTTTTACAATTAAAAATACACTAAGCCAGATCTGAATCATCAATAAAGCAGTACAGGAAGGCTCATTGTCCCGCAGATCAGGAACTAGAAATACTTAATAAACGTCAACAGATAAATGCCTTGCAAAAACCGCCATTGGGCATTCGTTAAATACCCCGATAAGAATAAGATAATTTTAAGCGTTTCGTTGCCGTAGGGTGTCAATATCCATGCTGCCAGAGAACTCCTCTCAGAAGGCCGGATTTCAATCCATATGACAAAATTGCAAGTAACATACTTACAGGATTTTGGAATTCGAATAGTTTTTGTGTCTGGCAGTACCTCGATAAGGCTTAGAAGGGTTCTGGTAGGGTTCTTGTTAGGCTATTATTAGGCTCTATGGGTCAAAAACCCATTTTTACCCTAACAAGAGCCCTGGAAGACCCTAACAAAACCCCTTTTTTATACTATTTTCTGATGTGGTATAAAAACCGGGTTTAATCCATAAAAATAATTGCAGGATTTTTCCTGGATTTCAGTCCGGTAACGTGAAGATTCGGCAGGGATCTCCAGCGGGATGTGACATAAATGGTAATTAAAATACAAATGTTTGGTACACTAACCCGGGCCATTGCAGATTCCTTTAAACTTTCCCCGGACACTAGTGATTATCAATTTTCAATTCTAAACTCCATAAAAAACCCTGTTCGCCACCTCAAGCTCCGGCAGCTTTAGGGAAGATTCAAATATTCCATAAACAGAAGACCCGCTCCCACTCATCGAAGCATAAATTGCTCCCGAATTATATAGCGAATCTTTTATATATCCGATCGAGGGGTATCTTTTTATAATTCCTGATTCGAAATCGTTTGTGATGGATCCCTTCCAATTAGTAATATCACTCTTTACTAAATCCTTTAAGCTTTTAACTGATGGTACAGGGTTTATATCTTTAAATGCCTGGGACGTCGGCACGTGTACATCAGGCATAACAAGTACTATGAAACACTTGCTCAGGTTCAATTGGATTTTTTCAAATTTATCTCCCTTTTCCGAAGCAAAAACCGGTTCATTTTGAATAAAAAAAACGCAATCAGCGCCGAGTTGTGATGCATACTCCTCCATTCGTTCGTGGGTTAACCCAAGAGCGAATTTTTCATTCATCAGCTTCATAAAAAATGATGCGTCTGAAGATCCTCCACCTAATCCCGCACCAATCGGGATGTTTTTGTGCAGGTGGATCTTAACCATAGGCAATCTCATATCGCGGGATAAAAGTGCGAAAGCTTTGAGACAAATATTGTCTGCTGGTCTGCCTGGTACCGCCAATCCGCTTGAGCTAAAAGAAAGTTCCCTGGCTTCAACAACTTCCAGCACATCTTTAATCTTGATCGGATAAAACACAGTCTCCAGATCATGATAGCCATCACCTCTCCTTTTGACAATATTTAAGCCTATATTTATTTTGGCATTCGGAAACAGGATCATATTGTGAACATCCGGCTATAGTTTTGAACAATAATTAGGATGCCAAAAATACATTTATTTTATTTGCACTGTTAAACGTTATACGTGGTACGTTATACGTTATACGTCTGGGCGCTTAGAACAGGCAACTGGTAACACGCAACTGACAGCTGGCTAGCTATGAAACAATATCTCAATCTAATGCAGCACGTACTCGATAAGGGTACCCAAAAGCACGACCGTACCGGTACAGGTACAGTGAGTGTATTCGGTTACCAGATGCGATTTGACCTGCAAAAAGGTTTTCCTTTAGTTACAACAAAAAAAGTGCATCTGCGATCAATCATTCATGAGCTGATATGGTTTCTTAAGGGCGATACAAATATTAAATACCTGAAAGAAAATGGTGTTAGCATTTGGGATGAGTGGGCTGACGAAAATGGTGAATTAGGACCCGTGTATGGTTCGCAATGGCGGTCCTGGCCAAAACCCGATGGCGGGCATATCGATCAGATCAGTGGGCTGATCAATCAGATTAAAAATAACCCGGATTCCAGAAGACTTATTGTATCGGCATGGAATGTTGCCGAAATTGAAAATATGGCACTGCCCCCGTGTCATAGTTTTTTTCAGTTTTATGTTGCAGACGGCAAGTTGAGCTGCCAGCTTTATCAACGCAGTGCCGATATATTTTTAGGTGTGCCCTTTAATATTGCGTCTTATGCATTGTTAACCCTCATGGTGGCTCAGGTATGTGATCTTAAGCCGGGTGATTTTGTACATACTCTGGGGGATGCACACTTGTATAATAATCACATCGAGCAAACCAGGCTTCAGTTAAGCCGTGATCCCCGCCCGCTTCCTACCATGAAATTAAACCCTGCGATCAACAATATCTTTGATTTTGCTTTTGAAGATTTCATACTCGAAAATTACGATCCGCATCCCCACATTAAAGGAGCTGTTGCCATATGACGATTAGCCTTATTGTCGCTACTGATGAGAAAAATGGTATCGGAAAGAATAACCAGCTACCCTGGCACCTTCCAGCAGACCTGAAGCATTTCAAAATGCTAACGACAGGCCATCCTATTATAATGGGTAGAAAGACATTTGATTCTATCGGAAAAGCCCTTCCCAATCGCAGAAATATCCTGATAAGCAGGCAGCAGGATCTGGTTGTTGAAGGCGCTGAGGTAGTTCAGTCGCTGCAGGATGCGTTTAAGCTGTGCAAAGATGAAAAGGAGGCATTTGTGATAGGCGGGGCTCAAATATTTGAACAATCATTGCCATTTGCTGATATTCTTTATCTTACCCTAATTCATTATAATTTTGATGCAGACACCTTCTTTCCTGAAATGGAGAACAATGACTGGATTGAGGAGCATCGTGTCCGTCACGAACCTGACGAAAAGAACATTTACCCATACACCTTTATTAAATACCGCAAAGCCTGAAATAATACAGATATTTTCTGCTTTAAAGAATTTTTAAAAACAAAAATTTAATTAGCTTTGCCGTCTTAACCAAAAAAGGTTTAAATCAATATTAGTATACAATTAAGATAAAATGGAAGGTAAAGGACTAATTAAATTCGCCGCAATAGCGTTGACGCTTGCGTGTTTATATTCCCTCTCATTTACGTGGATCGCGAATAAAGTTGAAACGGATGCACAAGGATTTGCGAAAGGTAATCCCGTAAAAGAAAAAGCTTACCTTGATTCTGTTGCATCTTTACCTGTATTCAATAGCCTGGGCTACATCACCTATGAATACGCTAAAGAGCGTGAGATACCCCTGGGACTTGATCTGAAAGGCGGAATGAACGTCACTATGGAGATAGCCCTGAGCGAAATGGTCCGTAACCTGGCCAATAAAAATCCTGACGCAAATTTTAATGCTGCCATCCGGAATGCCGAGACAGCAGTTGCACAAGGTGACAATGATTTTATAACAGTTTTTGGGAGAGAATTTGAAAAGCTAAGTCCCGGTGGCAGGCTTGCGCCATTGTTTACCACAAAAGAGAACTCCGGAAATATCAAAATTGACGCCAGCAACCAGGAAGTACTCAGCTTCCTTCAGAGAGCTGCTGATGGTGCTATCGACCTTACATTCAATATCCTGCGTACGCGTATTGATAAATTTGGTGTAACGTCGCCCAACATTCAAAAACAGCAGGGAACTAATCGCATACTTATTGAGCTTCCCGGCGTTTCTGATCAGGACCGCGTTCGTAAATTATTACAGGGTTCTGCTGAGTTGGAATTCTGGGAGACTTACGATAACATCGAAATTTTTGCGCTTCTCCAAAATGTCAACAGCATTTTAGCGTCAACCAGTAAAGCCGCAGATACTACGGTTAAAACATCGTCCGCACAGGATACCGCCAAAAGTAAGTTAGCTGCTCTGGGCAAGAAAGATACAACAGGTAAAGTAGACAGCGCCGCTGCATTAAACAAAGTCCAAGCTGAGCAGGCCAAACAAAACCCATTATTCTCCGTATTAAATCCGGCTACATTTCAGGGTCAGGACGGACAAACTAACCTGCGTCCAGGACCGGTGGTTGGATATGCGGCCTTAAAAGATACCGCCAGGGTAAACGCTTATCTGTCTTCACCTCAGGTAAAATCTGTCATTCCTTCGAACATAAAATTATACTGGGGAGTTAAACCTATTTCTCCAGACAGCAAAGTATTTGAATTATATGCCTTAAAAACAAGCAATCTTGCTGGCGGACCGGCTTTAGAAGGTGAGGTGATCTCAGATGCACGCTCTGATTATGATCAGCGTGGAAATGCTGAAGTTGTGATGGTGATGAATACCGACGGTGCCCGTGCCTGGAGAACGCTTACCGCCGCAGCGGCAGCAGATCCGAATAATAAAAAGAGTATTGCTATTGTTCTTGATAACCTGGTTTACTCAGCCCCTACCGTTCAGGGAGAAATCCCAAACGGCATATCTTCAATCAGTGGTAATTTTAAGATAGAGGATACACAGGATCTTGCAAATGTTTTGAAAGCAGGAAGATTACCTGCACCTGCCAGGATAGTAAGTGAATACGTTGTCGGCCCGTCTCTCGGAGCTGATTCGATATCCGCTGGCCTGCTCTCGACAATCGCCGGTATTATCGTGATCCTGCTATTTATGGCCATGTATTACAGCACTGCAGGATTAGTTGCCAACATTGCTTTGATCGTCAACCTGTTTTTCCTCATGGGCGTTTTGGCATCCCTTGGTGCGGTATTGACACTTCCAGGTATCGCAGGTATCGTGCTTTCTTTAGGTATGTCTGTAGATGCAAATGTTCTGATCTATGAAAGGATCCGCGAAGAACTAGCTGAAGGTAAATCCCTGAGACTTGCCGTAACCGAAGGTTTCAGCAAAGCGATGCCTTCTATCCTGGATTCAAACATCACCACATTCCTTACCGGCGTGATCTTATACATATTCGGACAGGGGCCGATTGTCGGTTTTGCGACGACATTGATGATTGGTATCATCACTTCTTTATTCGCAGCGATATTTATATCAAGGCTGGTATTTGAATGGATGCTTGACAGAAAGAAACCAATTAAATTTTCGATAAAAGCAACACAAAACCTGTTCAAGGATTCAAAATTCGATTTCATAACCGGGCGTAAGCGTTTCTACTTTCTATCCGCTGCAATTATTGTGGCTGGTATAATTTCCGCTTTCACACAAGGATTTAGCCTCGGGGTTGACTTCCAGGGCGGACGCTCATACTTCATTGCATTTGACAAACCTGTAGAAGTTGAGCGCGTTCGTTCTGTTCTTATTGATGAATTCGAAGCGCCGGTTGAGGTTAAAACTTTTGGATCCTCAAACCAGGTAAAGGTTACTACTGCTTATCTGATCACTGACAATTCTGTTGATGCTGATGAAAAGGTTAATGCCAGGCTTGTATCCGGATTGAAGAAAATCAGCCCGGTTTATGAGATCAAAGACTCCCAAAAAGTAGGGCCAACCATGGCAGATGATATTAAAACATCAGCAATTTACGCGGTAATATTCTCCATCATCGTGATCTTCCTGTATATCATCATCCGGTTCAAACGACTGGCTTTTGGTTTTGCGGCCATTCTGGCCCTTGTACATGATGTGCTTGTATTACTTGCAATATTTACCATCTTTAATGGCTGGCTTCCTTTCTCCCTTGATATTGACCAGGCTTTTGTAGCAGCTATATTAACGGTCATGGGTTATTCCATTAATGATACGGTTGTTGTGTTTGACCGTGTCCGGGAATATATCGGCCAGCACCATTCGAAAGAAGAAAATCTTCCATCTGTAATCAATAATGCGCTGAACAGTACGTTAAGCAGAACAGTTATTACTGGTGTCTGTACGATATCAGTTCTGATCATCATCTTTATTTTTGGAGGCGAAATCCTTAGAGGCTTCTCCTTTGCCATGCTCATAGGTGTTATTTTTGGCACGTACTCCTCGCTGTTCGTCGCTACGCCATTTGTGGTTGAGTTTATCAAAGAAAAATCTAACGATAGTAAAAACAAAAAATCTTAAGTAATTAAGCAATTGAAGAAAAGCATCCGTAAAAAACGGGTGCTTTTTTGTTTTATCAAAAAAAAATAAGATATTTGTTGTTGTACTAACAATAAGTATGGCAACAGAAATATTCAGCACCTATTCTTATCTTCTGGACCGGACGGCCAGGAAAGTGAAACAATACGCGCAACGCCGGTTCAATGCTGAGAATTATGATATTACAGTTGATCAGTGGATTATAATCAAGCATTTGAATCAAAATAATGACCTGAATCAGACCCAGCTTGCTGAAATTACCGGTAAGGACAATCCCACCCTTACAAGGATCATAGATCTGCTTTGCAAGAAAGATCTGACGGAAAGAAGAACTCATCCTTCTGACAGGCGGTGTTTTACGGTACATCTCACAGAACAGGGAAGAAAAACAGTTCTGCAGTGGACACCAAAAATGGCAGAAATACGAACGAAAGCGTGGGAAAACCTCACCGAAGATGATTATATCACTCTTAAACGAATCCTTAATACTATTTACAATAACCTTGATAGCTGATCATATTCAGCCTACCGCATGTGCGATACTAAACACTTAACACTAATAAAATGATAACAACAGATATATGCATAATCGGAGCCGGTCCGGTAGGTTTATTTTCCGTTTTTGAAGCAGGCCTTTTAAAAATGAGATGCCACCTGATCGATACCTTACCACAGGTCGGGGGGCAATTATCCGAAATCTATCCTCACAAGCCTATATATGATATCCCCGGATACCCCGACATTAAAGCGCAGGAACTTGTAGATCGGCTCATGGAGCAAATTGCACCATTTGATCCTGGGTTTACGCTCGGAGAGCGGGTAGAAACCCTTGTTAGACAGGACGATGATTCTTACCTTATCGGCACCAATGAGGGAACGATCGTTCATGCGAAGGTGGTGGTTATTGCAGGTGGTTTAGGCTGTTTCGAACCACGCAAGCCGGAGATCGAGGGCCTTGCCGGTTTTGAAGGCAAAGGCGTTGAGTACATGGTGAAGAATCCGGAACATTTCCGGGATAAAAAGGTGGTACTGGCCGGCGGTGGTGATTCTGCTCTCGACTGGACCATATTCCTGGCAGATATTGCAGAACGTGTCACACTCATCCACCGCGGAGATACCTTCCGGGGAGCTCCCGATTCAGCAGAAAAAGTGCATGAGCTGGCAAGTAATGGGAAAATTGACCTGGTATTGCAATCGAATTTGTTAAGTGTCTCAGGGAACGGTAAACTTAAGGAAGTATCCTACGTTGGGCGTGACAAAATAAATATTTCCCTGGAAACGGACTTCCTGATCCCGCTTTTTGGCCTGAGTCCTAAATTAGGTCCGATAGGCGGATGGGGTTTAAACATCGACAAATCTGCTATCGAAGTAAACACATTCGATTATTCAACTAATGTGGAGCGTATTTATGCTATCGGTGATATCAATACCTATCCCGGAAAATTAAAACTGATACTTTGCGGGTTTCATGAAGCTGCATTAATGGTTCAAAGTGCATTTAAACATGTATACCCGGATCAGAAACTAAGTTTCAAATACACTACTGTTTATGGTGTAAACTCTTTTTAAAAAATGATTAATATTACGATCGAAGACAGGAACGGAGAGCAAAGACCGGTAGAGATCCCGGAAGAAATAAGTCTGAGCCTGATGGAAGTCTTAAAGGCATCAGAATATAATATTCTTGCTACATGCGGAGGTATGGCCTTGTGCGCGACATGCCATGTACAAGTTTTGGAAGGTTTGGAAGCACTTCCTTCTCCGGGTGATGACGAAATGGATATGCTCGATACTTTGCCTGATGCGGGGTTCGATAGCCGGCTTGCATGTCAGATCAGGGTAACCGAAAACCTGAACGGTATGGTATTCCGGATCAGGGGAGATGAACAATAACCACCATAAAGTGTTAAAAGCATAATAAATAGCAACATGGATCAGGCAACAACTACTTCGACAAAATTTCCAAAAATTATTATTGTCGGGGGTGGATTTGGAGGTATTGAGCTTGCGAAGCGTTTGAAAGATAAAGAGGTAGAAATCTTAATGCTGGACAGGCATAATTATCACACCTTCCAGCCGCTACTTTATCAGGTGGCCACTGGCGGACTCGAAGCGGATTCTATAGCTTTTCCCCTACGCAAGATCTTTAAGAACCAGAAGAACTTTACATTTCGTGTAACTGACGTTGATGGTGTGGATACTGTCCGTAAGGTGGTTATCACATCAATAGGTGAAATATCTTACGATTATCTCGTTATCGCTACCGGCTCAGACACCAACTTTTTCGGACAAAAGGAAATAGAGCATTTCTCGATGGCTATGAAAACTATTCCCGAAGCCCTGAACCTGAGGAGTATGATCCTTCAGAATCTTGAAGAAGCTCTTATCCAAACAGATCCGGTTAAAAAAAGTTCCTTATTGAATTTTGTAGTTGTTGGCGGGGGCCCTACAGGTGTCGAGCTGTCCGGTTCCCTGGCCGAGCTGAAAAAACACGTACTTCCTAAAGATTATCCCGAGCTCAGCATTGAAGATATTCATGTATACCTGATAGAGGGCTCTGATGAGCTGCTCGGAGTTATGTCTGATCAGGCTTCTGCCAAATCGAAGCTATTCCTTGAAGAGATGGGTGTTAATGTATTCACTAATCTCCGGGTTGAAAGCTATGATGGTCAGTTGATCAGGCTTTCTGATGGTCAAACAATACATACAAAGAATGTTTTATGGTCTGCAGGAGTTAAAGGCGCTGCACTTGCCGGACTCCCCGCCGAAGTTATTGCGCGCGGCAATCGCGTAATAGTCGATGAGTTTAACCGGGTCCCTGGTCAGGAAAGTATTTTCGCCATAGGTGACGTGGCTGCACAGATAACGGAAGAAAATCCTAATGGCCTGCCGTGTGTCGCCCCTGTAGCCATTCAGCAGGGAAAGCATCTCGCAAAAAACATGCTTAGGTTTATGAATGACGAAAAGCCTGCACCGTTTAAATATTTTGATAAAGGGTCAATGGCCACCGTAGGGCGTAATAAAGCTGTTGTGGACATCGGCAGGATTCGCTTCCAAGGTATTTTCGCCTGGTTCGTCTGGATGTTCGTTCACCTCATGTCCCTTGTAGGATTCAGAAATAAGGTTGTTACCTTCGTCAATTGGGTATGGAGCTACTTTAGCTATGATCGTGGTACGCGCTTGATCATCAGAAGGTTTAGCCGGGAATCAATGACAGAAGATACGGCCTCAAAATAATTTTTTAACTTGACCTTTCGGGAAGGTGAAAGCTGAAAGCTAAAAGCTGCGAGCTATAGCCGATACACAAATACATGATCAAACTAATCGAATGTCCGCGCGATGCCATGCAGGGCCTCCATGATTATATACCTGCGAAAGTCAAGGCAGAATACATAAACCTGCTGCTTAAAGTGGGCTTCGATACGATTGATTTTGGCAGCTTTGTATCCCCGAAGGCAGTTCCTCAGCTTAGAGATACCACAGAAGTACTGGATATGCTCGATCTTGATTCCTCATCTTCTAAACTTCTGGCCATTGTTGCGAATCTAAGGGGTGTAGAGGACGCTGTTAAGCATGATCAGATAACATATCTTGGATTCCCCTTTTCCATTTCAGAAACTTTTCAGCAGCGTAATACAAACTCCAGTATTGAACAGTCTGTGGATACAGTCAGGGAGCTGCTGGATGCCTGTGATAGATCACAAAAAAAAGCGGTGATTTATCTGTCGATGGCCTTTGGCAACCCTTACGGGGACGATTGGAATAATGAGATCGCCGAACACTGGACAAATGAGCTGGTCAACATTGGAGTTAAGATCATTTCCCTTGCCGATACTACAGGAGTTTCCACCCCTGAAAAGATAGAATACCTCTTCCCCCATTTGCAAAAACAGTTCCCGGGGATTGAATTAGGGATGCATCTGCACAGTACGCCTGCGCTATCTCACGAAAAATTAGCAGCTGCATGGGATAGCGGCTGCAGGAGGTTCGATTCTGCCCTCCGAGGATACGGCGGCTGTCCGATGGCCTCAGATAGCCTTACCGGAAATATTTCCACTGAGGGGCTTATTTCGTTCATGGAAGAACGTGGTGAACCCATTAATCTCGATATGGACAAGTGGGCCGAGGCGCTTCAATTTTCAGCGAAGATCTTTGGTTGATCGAAGTATGAACGTAAGGAGTAATCGCTTGCGGTTTACATGGCAGACAATTTTATCCCTCCGTTTTGCCTCTTAGAGGCATTAGTTTAAAGATGCTCTTAATCAGGAGTTTTCCCGTAGTTAGACTTTCTTTTGGTCAGCGGAAATTCAGGATTTTCCGTTCGGGTTGACAGCATTGTTTCCTTTATTTTTTTCCCCGTTTCAGGATTTTTATCTGCCAGGTTGGTGGTTTCGGCTAAATCGGTTACAAGGTCATACAACTCAAATGGTTTATTATATGCCAGAATTCCTTTCCACTTGCCCATACGAATAGCCTGTATCGGGCCTTGTGTTTCATTGATCTCCCAATAAAGAAAATCATGTGACTGCTGCTTTGCGGTATTCCCGAGTAAGGAAGGCAGGTAGGAGATCCCATCTATCTTCTTCGACGGTTTTATTCCTGCTATCTCACATGCTGTGGGAAGAAAATCCCAAAATGCGGATGGGTGTTCTGTGGTACTTCCCGGTTTAATTTTTCCAGGCCAGCGGGCTGCAAACGGCATGCGGATACCTCCTTCGTACAGTGTCAGCTTCTTGCCTCTGAAAGGGCCGTTACTATTAAAAAATCCATTATCGTAGCCAGGACCATTATCACTGGTAACGATCACCAGCGTGTTATTATCAATTCCCTGGTCTTTTAACGTCTTCAGGATTTCCCCGACATAACGATCCAACCGCGCAACCATACCAGCGTATGCAGTATTGCCTTCAGCGTCATGATAGTAGTGCCCTGCGGTCATGGGACGGGTTGCCCAGCCCAGGTTTTGATAGGGCTTCTTTGAATCTTCCGGAACCGTGATCTCATTATGAGGCACGGTATAAGGCAGATAAAGAAAAAAGGGCTTTGCTTTATTCTCTTTAATAAACCCAATTGCCTTAGTGGTAAAATCATCATTTGAATACGTCCCTTTCTTTTCTGCAGTGACGTTTTTATCAAGCATAAGCTTTTTACCATTCTGCCAGATGTATTCAGGATAGAAGTGATGAGCTTCCATATGAGTTTTATAGCCATAGAAATAGTCAAAGCCCTGTACATTTGGCGCCCCGGTTCCTGCACCTTCTTCAAGTCCCCACTTCCCTATAATACCTGTTTTATACCCGGCCTTTTTTAGCTCTTCTGCTACGGTAACTTCTTCATCCAGGATATCTATTGGTTTACCACTCGCTGTCCATGCTGAGAGTTCGCGCACATGAGCGTGAGCTGTATTAACCCCGGTCATTAATGCTGCCCTGGAAGGACCGCATACTGCCGTCCCGGAATAATGCTGGTTAAATATGATCCCCTCTTTAGCCATCCTATCAATATTCGGAGTTTTTATCTTTGTTTGTCCATTAAAGCCAAGGTCGCCATAGCCGAGATCGTCGGCCATGATATAAATAATATTAGGCTTCCCTCCGCTCACTTTTTCAGGAGTTTGACCTTGCGCGAAACACGCTGCTGAGACAATCATTACCAGCCCCAGGCATGAGATGACAGGTCTAAATGAACTTCTTGATTTCATATCTTTATTCAATAACGATTCCTAATTTTGATACGGCGGATTCACCGCACAGGCCAAATATCCTAACACACATCTTTCATCAGTATCCCGGGTTCTGCAATATCTTGGGATTCAAGGTCACATCATCTTTTGGAATAGGGAAGTAATAATAGATATCCTTGAAATAACGTGTTCTAACCTGCCTGATGGTATATGTATATGTTGTTCCAGTTTTTGCAATCTGCATTCCCGTAAGGAATTTTCCGTCCAGTTTAGGGCCGAGCTTCCACCGGCGTACATCCCAGATTCTATGTTGTTCGAAAGCCAACTCGATGGCCCGTTCATTTTGAATTAATGCCCTTGCGTCTTCCTTGGTCGGCGAAGAAGGCATGCCATACAATCCATTAGTTCCGCCCGTAAGACCCGCTCTCTCACGAATTATCTTTAGCGTATTGATAGCATCTGCTGTGTTACCTGCCTCATTTGCCGCCTCAGCATAATTGAGCAAGATCTCGGCAAAACGAATAATCGGGATACCCCGATCCACATTATTACCACCTGTTATCGCTGCATTATCATCACACATTTTTCGCCCATAATAACCTGTAATAGTTGCTGTATTTGAAGATATTGCAACTATGCCATCGTTCGGTGCACCCACATAGGTATACACCGGATCAAGGGCTTTAACAGTATTATTGAAGTAAAGACCTTCATTATAAATAACTGTCGCCGAAAGCCTTGGATCCCGGTTGACATAAGGATTTTTGGAATCGTAACCATTTGGATTAGAAGCAGATTTAATATCGGTGGCTATCGGCTTCCCGTTTATGGTCGGGAACATATCAACTATTTCCTGGCTTGGATACGTATAAAAGTTCGCTCCACCCCGAGATCTTGGAAGGACTCCCCTTTCGATCTGCTTACCCGGAGGCATAAGATAGGTCAGCAAAAATTCCGAGTTTTTACGTGTCAGAAATACATTATAAAACCCAAAGCCGGCTCCAGTGGTGGAACCGCTCCATTTTGTTGTATTGTTAACTGGAAGCGCGTAAATACCCAGATCCATCACGGCTTTCGCTGCAAGCCTTGCTTTTTCCCACCGTGTCTGATCTGCTGTGGGGTAACTTAATAATTTTAATAACTCCGGATTGGTAGAAGTACCTCCGCCGTTATACAAGGGGCTGGCAGCGTAAAGCAGCAACCTTGATTTTAATCCCAAAGCAGCCCCTTTTGTAATTCGTCCAAAATCCAGTCCGTTATAGTCCAACGGCAACTCAGGAGCAATTGCATCCATTTCGCTTGAAATGTAATTAACACATTCCTCAAACGTACCACGCGTTAGTGTCCCCTCATCACTGGTTGAAAACACATTGTCACCCACCAGCGGGACTCCGCCAAAATACTTTAAAAGGTTAAAATAATGGAAAGATCGTACAAAACGGGCTTCTGCTTTAAGGCGTTTCTTCTTGGCTGCTGACAGTGGTGATTTATCTACATTCGTTAGAAAAATGTTTGCTGACCGGATAATCTTGTAAAATGTTACCCAATTGTTCTGCATCTGACTGTAATAGCCACTCGCGAATGTGCCGCTCGTGAATATCTTATCAAAGTTACCAAGAGCCGGGTATCTGCCTTCACCTTCGTCAGAAAGCTCTGAAAAATCTGATGTGTTATGTGGATTCTCAACCTGGAAATTAAAAGCCAAATCCACGTATAATCCGGCCAAAAAATCCATCGTGTTTGCACTATCTGCAAAAGTTACTTCTGTGTTAAGGCTCGCTGTGGTCTTCGTATCCAGAAAGCCTTCTTTTTTACAAGAACCTGCTGCCATAATCAATACCGCGAAAATCATTATATATATCTTATTCATCTGTATATATTCTATTTAATGGAAACATTAAGGCCGAGATTAAAGATAGCTTGTGCTGGATATGAAAGAGATGCGTCAGATTGACTTCCTTGGCGAGCTACTTCCGGATCCACCCCATATCGGTTATAGGTGGCTGACCAAGTATGCAGGTTATAGCCACTGGCATAGACCCTGACGTTTTGCAATCCAACTTTGTTAACCCACTTTGATGGCAAAACATAACCCAACTCGACGGAGCGGATCCTCAGGTAATCTCCGCTGATTGCCCAAAAGCTGGAATTACTTCCCGTCGTCATATAGGTACCATGGAAATTACTTACAAGAGACGGAAATGTCGCTGTTGAAGCCGTTTCGGGTGTCCATCGATCCAAATGGATTTTTTGCAAATTTCCCTTAAATGGTACAGAGTAGTCATAGCCGATCTGCACCTCCGAATTCAGCGCCGATTGCAGCATTACGTTCAGCGAAAGCGCCTTATAAGTAAATCCTGTAGAAAGCCCGATGGTGGTATTTGGAAGGTTTGATGTGCCAAAAAAGCCGCGGTCATCATCAGAAATCACCCCGTCCCCATTCAAGTCGCGATACTTAAGGAATCCGGGCAATGTGGTTCCCGGTCCCCCTGCTGCAGTTGTCGACCCAATATATTTGGGTACTGTGGGATCTTTTGCTTCAGCCTCCGAATAATAACCATCCCAGACAAATCCCTGCTGTTCACCAATTGATTGGCCGGTTTCCCTTTTCCATGGAAATAAGGGAGTTACCTCGTCTTTTTCGAGAATTGTATTCTTCGCATAGGAGTAATTTCCCCGGATGTTAAAGCCCAGGTTTTTTCCGATCTTGCCGGCATAGGCAAGTTCAAGTTCATGACCAATGTTGCTTACGATTCCCAAATTAAGCGGAGGAAGCTGAGAATCGGGAACTCCAAAATAACTTGGAACGGTGTTCCTTCGGGATAAGATATCGTAACGGCGATTATTAAAGAAATTAATCGAGCCTGAGATTTTGTTTGCCAGGATTCCGAATTCCATTGCATAATCTAGTTTCCGCTCTTTCTCCCAGGTCACCTGGTCGTTAGCTAAAGAGCCGGGGACAATCGCGTTTACACCCACATTACTTACTCCGAAATTTCCTGTTCCAACCCGGCCATACACCTCTTCGTAAGAATTCTTAAAATCCCCAAGGTCATCACTTCCGGTAATGCCATATGATCCTCGAAATTTAAGCAGACTGATCACAGGCAGATGCTTTTTCATAAAATTTTCTTCAGAAACGACCCAACCTGCACTTCCGGCGGGGAAAAATCCATAACGGCGGTTTGCAGCGAAACGGTCTGAGCCGTTATAGGCTCCTGAAGCCTGCAATATATATCTGCTCTTATAGTTATAATCTATACGACCGATAATTCCGCGCGCATTAGTAGGAATGTAATTGGAAACGCGTGTCGGGTCGACCTTCAATCGTGTGGAGTCCAGTTTAGAATACTGATTCAGGACAACCAGGCCACCCACATTATGGCTCTTAAACGAACGCTGGTAGTTGACCGTAGCTTGTAAACCGGATTGACGCCTTGGATTCCCTCCCGAATAGGTTAAATTATATGGATCAATTCTATAAACATTTACATTTCTTGGAGTGTAAGTGCTTGTTGTGGGATTGTAATAAAAAGAGGGAAAATTCCCAACGTCTAATGACCTTCTTGAACTTGTTGAGTTTGCAAGCGAAGCTGTTACCTGCGCTTTTAACCCCGGGGTGATAAACTCCAGATTCTGAATAGCAGATAAATTCAGGTTCAGCAGGTTTTGACGATCACGGTCATAGCCACCCGTCTGGATTCGCCCAACAATATTATTTGCCGGAGATGGCTTTAGTGGATTTGTGAAGCCATAGCTCCCATCCGGATTATAAACAGGGTACACAAAAGGGGTCAGGCCCTCATAGCTGTATATTTCACCGAATGGACTGCTGCCTACCTGCGGCTGATTAGTTACCGTATTGTTGCCCGATACATCCAACCGGAAGCTCAGCGATTTGCTGGCCTTCACATCCAGGTTTGAACGGAAATTGTACCGGTTAAATCGATAGTTATTATCAACATCATCTGACTTAAAGTCACGAAGCAAGCCAGCCTGGTTTTGATGCCCCAGCGACACAAAGTACTTCACGCTTTCGGTACCGCCGGAAAGATCAATATTATTCGTCGTCATCGGGGCTGTCTTTTTAAACAGCGTTTCATACCAGTTGATATCCGGGTGGCCAATTGGATCCGCACCACTGCGAAACAGTTCAATATCAGCCGCTGTAAAATCAGGAACATAGGTGCCGCCAGAAATAAACGCATCGTTCTTAAGAGCTTCATTGCGAAGGATGGCCATATCGGCCGAGCTGAGTACTGCAGGAATATGAGTCGGTTTTTGAATGCCATATTCGGTCCTGAAATTAATCTTCGGAGTACCTGACTGACCCCTCCTCGTCGTAACCAGGATGACGCCATTAGCCCCTTTAATTCCATACACAGCCGTGGATCCTGCGTCTTTCAAAACACTAAGCGACTGAACCTCATTGGGATCAATATTCGCGAAATCTGCATAATTAAATTCAATATCATCCACCAGAATCAGAGGCCTGATATTTCCGTTAAATGTGCTTACACCGCGGATAACGAAATCGGCACCATCAGCTCCCGGACGGCCGCCCCTTTGCTGGGAATAGAATCCCGGCAGCTTGCCTGTTAGCGCATTTTGCAAGCTCGCCGAAGGGGTTTGCTGGATCTCATCACGGCCTACAGTACTTACCGAACCTACCACATCTACCCTTCGCTGGGTCCCGAAACCAACTACAACAACCTCTTCCAGACTGGTTTCATTAGCCACGATCATAACCTCGATGTTTGAATTGTTACCCAGGGGAACCTCTTTGGTTGCATAGCCGATACCGCGAAAGATGAGCGTATTGCTATTTCCGCGAAGGCTGATCCTAAACTTACCGGTTCCATCGGTACTGACACCGTTTGCAGGGACGTCTTTTTCGACCACAGCTATACCGGGCAGAGATCCTACTGCATCTGATACTGTTCCTGTAACAACACGGTTTTGTGCCTGCGCTGCCATCGAACCGTACAGCAATATAACCGACGTCAAAATTTTGTATATATTCTTCATGTGATTAATTTATCAGGTTTAAATACTTACCACCCCGGGTTTTGCGCTAGAGCGCTATTTGCTTGTAATTCTCCAAACGGAATTGGGTACAGATTCATTTTAGGCGCTATGAAGATTACAGGTTCAACATTTACTATTTGATAAGTAAAAGCAGTTGGCGAAACTCTGGTGATCTTCATACCACGAAGCGTTTTGTTGAAATCAGCAGCGCCACTATTCCATCTACGAACATCCCAAAAACGATGTTCCTCAAAAGCCATTTCAATACGACGCTCAAGCTTAATTGCCGCCCGCATCTCCGCTTGGGTCATATTGGCCGTCAGCCCATATAATGATCCCGTACCCGCAGTAATACCGGCGCGTTTTCGGAGGTTAGTTAGCTGTGTATATGCGATAGCCCTGTTAGCAGCAAGGTCGGCCGACTCATTTATCGCCTCTGCATAATTGAGAAGCGTCTCCGCATAACGGAAAATAATAAAATTATGGTCGGTCGCCGCATAATTCGTCGCAGTAGCGAGGTTTGGCAGGAACTTACGCAGATAATAACCGGTCTTGGTTTGTATCATTGAACTATTCGGCTTGTCTTTGCCGCCTTCAAATGTTTCAACAGCACGTCCAAGCCATTGGGCTCCATTATAGAAAATAGTCGCCTCGAATCGGGGATCCCTGCTTGCATAGGGGTTAGTAGCGCTATCAATGCTATTAAGTTAGTTTAAATCATTGATTATCAATTATTTATGTTATATTTG
>JBBJNR010000067.1:9089-17811 GCA_037719315.1 Daejeonella sp. | reverse complement strand
GGACTGCTTTTTAAAACATAAAAATGGCCGGAATTTCTTCCGACCATGACTGGCTTTTGGCCAGCTTTTTCAATAAATTTAGGCCATAAATCTTTAGATTTATTCGATAATAGTGACCTTAATCATATTTGTCTTACCCTTTTTCTCGATTGGAATGGCAGCAGTATTGATCACTACATTTCCGGGTTCAACCAGTTTCTCCGATTTCAGTATTTGGTTAACCTCACGTATGGTTCTGTCAGTACTCTCAAACTTATCGTAATAAAAGCCTCTTACCCCCCAAAGTAAACTGAGTGTATTAAGCAGCTTAGTATTACTTGTAAATATGAATGTGGCAGCTTTAGGTCGGTAACTTGAAATCTCGAATGCCGTATATCCCGAAGAAGTCATGGAAATAATTCCCACTGCATTCGTTTTCTCGGCAAGAAATACAGCTGACCCGCATACAGCATCACCCATGTAGGTGGATAAGTTCCTGTTCAATACTTTAGTGGTGTTGAACGGATAATCTGTTTCCTCCACATTCCTTACGATCTTCTGCATCGTTTCAATCACGATCAGCGGATAATCGCCCACTGAAGTCTCACCGCTAAGCATCACAGCATCGGCGCCGTCCAGCACAGAATTAGCCACATCATTTACCTCCGCTCTTGTGGGACGCGGCGAAGTAATCATACTTTCAAGCATTTGCGTGGCTACAATAACCGGCTTGGAGGCTGCGCGGCATTTCTTTGCAATCATCTTTTGAAGCATAGGGACCTGCTCCATGGGCATTTCAACACCCAGATCACCACGCGCGACCATTACCCCGTCGGTGGCTTCGATAATCTCATCAATATTGTCAATAGCCTCCGGCTTTTCGATCTTGGCAATTACCCGGGCAACGTTACCGCTTCTGGCAATAATACGTTTCAGCTCAATAATATCATCGACAGAACGGACAAAGGATAATCCAATCCATTCTACATCATTCTTTAATGCGAATTCAAGATTATTCAGGTCTTCCTCCGTTAAACTCGGAATAGAAACCTTTGTATTAGGGAGGTTAACGCCCTTACGGGATGTTAAATTACCTCCATAAACTACCTCACACTGAACAGAATCTTTGTTATTCGTAGACAGTACCCGCATTTGGATCTTGCCGTCATCAAGGAGAATGATCTCCCCGGCGCGAACATCGCTGGGGAAACTCTGGTAGGTTATATAGATCTGTTTATCATCTCCAACCAACTCTTTGGTGGTAATTTCAATCTTTTGCCCTCCAATAAGATTTATACCTCCATCTTTTACCAGGCCAATTCGGATCTTAGGACCCTGGAGATCGGCCAGGATCCCGACATTGGTTTTATATTTTTTATTGATATCGCGGATGATATCGATCACCTTTTGGTGATCTGCCTGTCGTCCGTGAGAAAAATTCAGTCTGCAAACATCAACCCCTGCCTTTATCATACTTAATAATACTTCCTTATTGGAAGATGCAGGGCCGAGGGTAGCTACAATTTTAGTTCTGTTATGAACCGCTTTCATCTTTATGTGTTTTATTTGAATTATTTCAGATAATGTGTACTAAGTACACCCTCTGTCCGGCTAAAATATGAGATTTTCTTTGGATTTCAATTTTTTTGGATCAACTTCCGCAGCTACCAGTACCTCCGTGATTTTATTTAATCCGCTTATTATTCCCTTGACGTCCTCACGGTCTATATAATTGCGAATTAATAAAAAGAAATCGACCTTGTTCATTTCCGGTACCAAAAAACCTTCCGTACCTTTATTTGCCAGGATATAAAATTCTGTTCCCGATTCTGGCGCAAGATAAAAATACCTGCTGAAGTGGAAAAGTTCTTCGTCAGCATTAAACAACATTTCTAAATCATTAATTTTAGAGAAATCAATACCCAATTGTTTGTTAATTTTATAACAAAACATATAATCCCTGAGCTGCGAGGTAATAGCAACCAGCACGAAGTCGAGGTCAAGTTCGAATTTAAGAGTAGTTTTGTTCAATGTAATTTCAAAAGTTAAAATTACAAAAGTAAAACGCTTTAGGGTTTAAATTGTATGATATATGCCAAACCAAACAAAAAGGTTTGAAATTTGACGGAATTTATTTTTCTTTGCACAGAATTATTTAACAATTAAATTAAAAAACCATGTCTGATATCGCTTCAAGAGTTAAAGCAATTATCGTTGAAAAATTAGGTGTTGACGAAAGTGAAGTTACACCCGAGGCATCTTTCACCAATGACCTTGGTGCTGATTCATTGGACACCGTGGAGTTAATCATGGAGTTCGAAAAGGAATTCAACGTAGCTATCCCTGATGACCAGGCCGAAACCATCGGTACTGTCGGTCAAGCTATTGCTTATTTAGAAAAGAACGTAAAGTAATTTACGACATCCTCATATAAATGGAGCTTAAAAGAGTTGTTGTTACAGGATTAGGTGCGCTTACTCCGATTGGAAATACTGTACCCGAGTTTTGGGACAATCTGATCAAGGGGGTAAGCGGCGCCGCTCCTATAACTCATTACGACCCTGAAAAATTCCGTACGAAATTCGCCTGCGAAGTAAAAAACTTCAATCCGGAAGACTTTCTGGACAAAAAAGAGGCCCGCAAGCTGGATCCCTTCGTACATTATGCCATAGCAGCTGCTGATGAAGCCATAAAAGATGCCGGCCTTGATTTTCCAAACCTTGATACCAACCGTATCGGCGTTATATGGGGATCTGGTATCGGGGGCTTAAAAACTTTTACGGATGAAGTGACCAATTTTGCAAATGGCGATGGCTCCCCTCGAGTTAATCCGTTCTTTATCCCAAAAATGATCCTGGATATCGCTCCGGGACATATTTCAATTCGTTATGGCCTACGCGGACCAAATTTCTCTACTGTTTCAGCCTGCGCTTCTTCTACAAATGCCCTGATCGATTCATTCAATTATCTCCGCCTGGGGATGGCAGATATAATTGTTTCAGGAGGTTCCGAAGCAATTATAAATGAAGCCGGAATGGGAGGCTTTAATGCCATGCATGCTTTATCTACAAGGAATGATGATCCTACGACGGCTTCCCGCCCTTTTGACCGGGACCGGGACGGTTTTGTTGCGGGAGAAGGCGCCGGAAGTCTCATTCTGGAAGAACTGGAACACGCCAAAGCCCGCGGAGCAAAAATATATGCCGAATTAGTTGGCGGCGGCATGAGTGCTGATGCGAACCATATTACTGCCCCACATCCGGAAGGCTTGGGAGCGAAGTTGGTTATGACCAATGCTTTGCGCGACGCTGGGCTCACAACTTCTGATATTGACTATATCAACGTTCACGGGACTTCGACCCCATTGGGAGATATTAGCGAAGTAAAAGCAATTGTCGATCTATTCAAAGAAAACGCCTTTAAGCTTAACATTAGCTCTACCAAATCTATGACTGGCCATTTGCTTGGCGCTGCCGGCGCTGTTGAAGCTATTGCAGCTGTATTGGCTGTTAAAAATGACATTATTCCCCCAACGATCAATCATTTTAACGATGATCCTGCATTTGATCCTAAATTAAATTTCACATTTAATAAAGCCCAAAAGCGCACCGTAAATGCCGCACTTAGCAATACCTTCGGATTCGGCGGTCATAACGCTTCTGTTATTTTCAAGAAATATACAGCCTGAAATTATTAAGCGCCAATCATTTATATCGTTTCGGATTAATTAAACCTGTATATTAGTTAGAATCAATCCGACTTATAATCATTAATGCTCGTTTCCAAGCTTTATAAACTTTATGCATCCCCGGATCGTAAATACATCAGGTCTTTGAAGAACCTTCTGGGATTTGTTCCCGGTAATCTGAGACTTTACCGGATGGCTTTCAGACACCGTTCTGTGGCTGTTGAACTCAAAAATGGTACAAAGAACAGCAACGAAAGGCTTGAATTTTTGGGAGATGCAATCCTCGGATCTGTGGTTGCAGAATTGCTGTTTAAGCTGTACCCATACAAAAATGAAGGCTTTCTAACAGAGATGCGCTCGAAGATCGTAAGCCGGTCTAATCTTAACCAGCTCGCCAAGCGTCTGGGACTTGATGAGTTAATTGAATTCGACACCCGCATACTATCCTATTCAAACAAACAGGGATCCTTACTCGGCGATACGTTTGAAGCTATGATAGGGGCCATCTATATGGATAAGGATTATAACTTTACCCGAGACTTCCTGATAACCCGCATCATTAAGCCGCACGTAGATATTCACACGCTTGAGCTGACAGAAACCAATTTTAAGAGCAAGCTTATTGAATGGTGCCAGCGGCATGGAAAAGACATTTCATTTGAAATTGTTGCCAATGGCGAAGGCGAAAATGCTAAACTCTTTACCGTCCAGGTAACTGTGGATGGAGAGAACTGTGGTCTAGGACGGGATTATAACAAGAAAAATGCTGAAAAGCTGGCTGCTGAAAAATCCTGCGAATTTTTAAATATTTAAAATGCCTCCAGGATCAGCAAACTTTGATCAAAGAAGGCTGCTGATAGCCATCGCTATCCTAATTCCCATCGCTTTCTTCCTGCGTCTTAATTCCTACCAACTGCTTTTTGAAGAGCCGCGCAGGGCACTCGTTGCACTTGAGATGTTAATTGCTGATAATTGGATCGTTCCGACAACCAACGGCGAGCTTTATTATAATAAGCCTCCTTTATACAATTGGATCCTGATCGGGTTTATGAGCTTATTGGGCAAAGCAGAATGGGTAGTACGGCTTCCTTCCATCCTATCTGTATTCGCAACTGCTGCTTTGCACTACCGCATCAGCAGGATCTATATCGGCACACAAGCGGCTCTGCTGTCGGCATTGTTTTATATAACCAGCGCTGATATCTTATTCTACTTTTCCCTGCTGGGGGAAATAGACCTCTTTTTCGCACTGATCGTCTACCTGCAATGCATGCTGATCTTCTATTTTTATCAGCAGAAAAAATGGCACTGGCTCTTTCTGAGCTCCTACCTATTAACTTCAGCAGGGCTCCTGACAAAAGGTATACCCCCATTGTTTTTCCAGGCGATAACTCTTTTGGTGATCTTTTCCCAGAATAAGAACTGGAAGGGGTTATTTTCATTCTGGCACTTTGCCGGAATCCTGCTGCTCGCGCTTAGCTCGGGAGGATATTTTTACCTCTACTCGCTGCATCATGACGCAGCGCCTTATCTGGCACGCTTATTCACAGAAACCTTCTCCAGAACAGCATTGGAAAAGAGCCTCATGGATAATTTCAAACACCTGTTTAATTTTCCGGTCATGCTGATTAAGATCTCGGCGCCCTGGTGTTTATTATTTCTATTGACCATTCGCGCAGGGTGGAGGCAAAAAATTAACGGTAGCCCCTTCCTTAAATTTTGTCTCTGGTTTTGTTTGGCAAACGGGCTTGTTTACCTTTTATCGCCCGGAACCCGCGAACGATATCTGTATATGTTCTTCCCGTTCATCTATTCATTACTGGCCGTAGTATTATGTGATAAATATTTAGCAGGCAGCAATAGCTGGATAAAGCGGTTTTACTTATTTGTGGGTATCTCGGTGGTTATAGGGCTGATAGGAATAGGCATTTTCGGAGCGATATTGAATTCCTGGATGCCTGCTATCTTATGCCTGGTACTAGGTTTGATTGTGGGATATGGGATGATTAAAATCCGATTCGCCAATCCCGTGAACTGGATCTTAGCTTCCGTTTTGATTATATTGATTGCACGGGCAGGTTTTGACCTGGTGATCCTTCCGACTAAAAAGCAGAATGATCCTTATAAAAAGGATGCTTTCAGAATGTCTCAAATAGTTAAAGACGAAAATGTTTACCTCGTTGGCCCGCCAGAGCCTAAAATTGATGAGCTGAAATTTGCAGGGAAACACTTTACAACATTTAAGAAGGATGAGCCAGCATATTTGGCATTCCAAACTTCATTCTATCTATCCCGCTATACCGGAGGGATCCTTAAGTATACGACAAACCCAACCTTAAATAATTACTGCATAAGCCAGGAAAAAAACATAGATCCTGAAAAGGTCAGCGTTTTTTACCGTTTTAACAACCGCATCAATAAAGAAGACAACTGGTACATCTTGTATAAATACAAAGCAGATTGAGCCTGATGTTAAGAACAGCATCGTTCATATTTCTGTATAGAGCTTTTTCGTGTTTATGGGCGGCCCTTTGATGCAAGTCCGGAACGAACCTGGCTTCCGAAGAAGTTGTGGATTTAAAAGCAAAAGTTTTCCGGCGAATGGAAGGCGTTTGGCAAACGTCTGCTAATATTTAATCACTTTCTCGGTAAGGTCCGGCGCTTTTGGCAGAACCGGAAGGCTCAGTACGCCCTTTGGCCGGCCTGAGATGTTAAAGGTAGCCAGAGATCGTTTAACATAATTGATCATAGCATATTCATCCATTTTTGACAGAGCTTCATAGCCGGGACGATATAGTAAAATAAAATTTCTAAGGTCGTCCCCTTCCAGCCCGGTAGTTTTGCCTACGAAATACGGGTTGAACCTCCTGTCAATTTCTGTTTGCTCCAGTTCCTTGATATAAAACAAATTAAATCTTCTTGCCTGGTTCGGGGTTTTGCCAAGAAGTTCATACAGCGCTGTAACAGGTTGAAACACATAAGCCAGAAGCGGGGGCTTGCCGGCATAATACGAGCCCTTTTTACGATACTGATCTCTGTATTCCTGAAGTTCTTCCTGTTTGGTTTGCCCCGTCACCTTTACTTCGGCCAATGCAATTACCGGCTGCATTCTAAGTACCAGGTCGGACATTGAGGGCAGTGAGTGAAAAAGATCTGAATATCCCGGCTTGGAAAGTAAGAGCGTATCTCCGGTAGCGGCCGCAATTTGAAACAGGCCGAGTTCATTGCTCAGGATCTTCTGTCCGGTCCTTTTATTCAATACGGAAACATTGCCTATTCTCGCCGCGCCGGACCTATCCATAATAAGCCCGCGGACAGCATTTTGCTGAGCGTTGACCTGAGCGCTGATCCAGAGAAAAATGAATACGACCTTAAATTTCAACTGGTTACGTCTCATAGAATATTCAAAATTAACAATTCAGGCGCCCCTATTTTCCTAAATAATGTTAAATCTGTTCGTGCTAATGATTTTACCCGGCTTTAATGCGTTTCATCATTAAATCTTATCTTTGCCCGATGATAAAATCCATGACAGGGTATGGTTCAGCAGCTAATGATTTTGCAAATGCAAAATATACCGTTGAGATCAAATCATTAAACAGCAAGTTCCTTGAGCTTTCGTTAAAGATCCCAAAAGCATTTTCTGACAAAGAGTTCTTACTAAGAAATGATTGCAGCAAAAAGATCGAACGCGGAAAAGTGAATGTCAGTATCAATGTTGAATATGCAGAGACTACTCTAAAAACTTCTGAAATTAATCAGCCTCTTCTGAAACATTATTATGAGCAGCTGAAGGCATCAGCAAACGAGCTGGGTGATACAGGGAGTAACCTACTGCAAATGGCTTTGAACTTTCCGGATGTCGTTCAGTTCAGTTCTGACGAAGGCACGGAAGATGAATGGAAGATTTTATACAAAACATTTGAAGAAGCCCTGCTTAACTTTCAAAACTTCCGCCAGGATGAGGGGAATGTCTTGAAGCAGGACCTGATACTGAGGATAAATAATATCACGGAAGGTATGAGGCTGGTGTCAGAACAGGAACCTAACCGCATCCCTGCGATACGGGAACGCCTGAATAATTTTTTAGAAGATGCGGTTGGAAAAGAGAATGTTGATCATAACCGTTTTGAACAGGAGTTAATCTATTACATTGATAAGCTGGATATAACAGAGGAAAAGATCCGGCTTAAAAGCCACCTGGATTATTTCGTCGGCGCCCTCCGCGACAAAGATGCTAATGGTAAAAAATTAGGCTTTATCTCCCAGGAAATTGGCCGTGAGATCAATACGATGGGTTCCAAAGCGAACGATGCAAAGATGCAGCAGATCGTTGTCGGGATGAAAGAAGAGCTGGAGAAGATTAAAGAACAATTATTAAACGTATTGTAGAGTTGTACGTTTTACCTGCCTACCGTCAGGCAGGCGTAATACGTTGTAAGTTTCCTTCAAACGTACACAACGAACTCTTAAAATTAAACTGGACTGTAGGCACGTATTACGTTATACGTACAACTTATAACATGACAAAAGGTAAACTCATCATATTTTCAGCTCCATCCGGGGCAGGTAAAACTACCATCGTACATCATTTATTAAAGAAAAACCCTGCGCTTTCATTTTCCATTTCGGCAACCACGCGGATTAAAAGAGGTGATGAGGCTGATGCAAAGGATTACTATTTTATTTCAAAGGAAGATTTCCTTCATAAGATCGCACAGAAAGACTTCGTGGAATTTGAAGAAGTATATTCGGGCACTTTTTATGGGACGCTGAGATCGGAGATCGAGCGGATATGGGCGGGAGGAAAACATGTGATTTTTGACATAGATGTTGAAGGCGGGCTGCACCTGAAAAAAAAATATGGCGAAAGGGCTTTGGCCATATTTGTAGATCCGCCATCACTGGAGGTGCTTATTGAACGCTTAACGAGCAGGGGCACGGACGCACCTGAAAAATTAGCTGAACGTATAAAAAAAGCAGATAAGGAGCTCCGTTATGCTCAGCGCTTCGACATTGTATTGAAAAATCATGATCTTGACACGGCCTGCAAAG
>JBBJNR010000067.1:0-9079 GCA_037719315.1 Daejeonella sp. | reverse complement strand
GCAAAGAGGCTGAAAGGCTTGTAAACGACTTTTTAAAAAATTAAGTTATACATCTGATGAAGATCGGTCTATTCTTCGGTTCGTTTAATCCAATTCACATTGGTCACCTGATCATTGCGAACTACATGGCCAATCATACCTATCTTGACCAGGTGTGGCTGGTGGTATCTCCCCACAATCCCCTAAAGGAAAAAAGTGACCTGATTAACATGTACGACAGGCTGGAGATGAGTAAACTGGCTACAGAAGATGCCGATAGCATCCGGGTGAGCGATGTGGAACTTAAACTTCCCCAGCCCTCTTATACCATTGATACGCTTACATTTCTTCACGAAAAGTACCCCGAACACCAGTTTAGCCTGATCATGGGATCGGATAATCTCGTATCATTAAAAAAATGGAAGAATTACGAGCTCATTTTACGGGATTATCAGATTCATGTCTACCGACGCCCCGGATTTGAGAATGCTGAGCTGCTCAAACATCCTTCAGTACACATAACCGATACGCCACTGATGGAACTTTCGGCCACTTTTATAAGAAAGTCTGTCAAAGAAAAAAAGAATGTTCAATACTTTGTGGCAGATAAGGTGTTGAAGTTTATTGAGAGTAAGAATTTGTACCGGTAAGGGTGTTACCCATTGCGGGTTGCCTTTTCCAGGCAAGCGAAATATACCACGTATAACTTTTACCTTTGCATCGCCGTAACGTACAACGTACAACGTACAACGTACAACGTACAACGTACAACGTACGACGTACGACGTATCACGTATAACTTTTACCTTCGCAATGTGAGCAACGAAAAAACCATCCTTAAACTTCAGCTACCCACTGATCCGCAATGGGTTAAAAATGTGGTAGAAAGCAATATCGAAGAAATTCTTACTGACCATGCCTTTTGTGAACAGAAAGCTGCGAGCAATGCCATTACCCTCATTGTGCAAAATCCTAACCTTTCTGATCTGGTTCAGGAAATGGCCATGCTCGTCCAGGAGGAAATGGACCACTTTAAACGGGTTCATGATCTGATACTTGCCAGGGGCTTTGTTCTCGGCCGTGAGCGAAAGGATAATTACGTGAATGAGCTGATGCAATTTGTGATCAAAGGGGGAAGCCGTCATGATCAGCTGATAGACCGCTTACTGTTCTCGGCAATGATCGAAGCAAGGAGCTGTGAGCGTTTCAAAGTGATGTCGGAACATATAAATGACCAAGAGCTTTCTGAATTTTATTATGAACTGATGGTGAGCGAAGCTGGCCATTATACCATGTTCATTGGTCTTGCACGTAAATATGCCGGCAATACCGATGTCGAAAAACGCTGGAAAGAGTTTCTGGACTATGAGGCGAAAGTTATTCAGAATTATGGGAAGTCGGAAGGTATACACGGGTAGAGCAAAGAACAAAGATTAAAGAACAAAGACGCTGGACGGACAGGGTATTTGAGGATTTTCGGGTTTCCCGGTAATGTGTCATTGCGGGTCAGGGCAGGACAATTATAAAATTACTTCTTAAACAACAAAAAAATACATGGCTTCTTATGAAGTTCAGGGATTTTTAATTTCCATTCCTTAATACTTTTCGTTTGCACAAACTCATCTTCAGAAGTAAGATCACAGGCAATACACAGTTTCGTCTCAGGCTTGCAGCTTCTTAAAATCTCTTCCAGCATGGGGTTGTTCCGAAAAGGAGTTTCAATAAAAATCTGGGTCTGGCTATGACGGTCCGCCAGGCCTTCAAGCTCTTTAATTTTGTTAGCCCTCTGCAATTTGTCGATAGGCAAATACCCATGAAATGTAAAGCTCTGCCCGTTAAAACCAGATGCCATTAAAGCAAGTAAAATAGAACTTGGACCTACAAGTGGAACCACCTTAATTCCTTTCTGATGAGCATAAGCAACAATTTCTGAACCCGGATCAGCAACACCGGGACAACCCGCTTCACTCATTAAGCCCACGTCCTTTCCGGCTAGAAGTCCTTTGAAGAATTCATTGATATTACTATCTCTGTTATGCTTTCCATAATCATGGACTATAAGCTCGCTTTGGGGAGTTTTTAATCCGGCCTCTTTCAGAAATCTGCGGGCTGTTTTGCTGTTTTCAACGATGTATTCGTTAATATGGTTGATGGTATCCACTAAATAGGGAGTGAAGGATTTTGCCGAAGCATTTTCGGCTAGAGGTACAGGGATAAGGTAAAGGGTACCGGTTGGCATATTTGGGATTTTCTGCAAAATACGGAATTAACCTGTCATCCGGACAAAGGGAACAACGTAACGTAATTATTCTGATACGATACAACCTTTAGCGAAACATTCTCCTCTTACCCATAAGAATGAAAAATTAATTTTAGAGCCATGAAAGTAAAATATGAATTACCGGCCTGTATTTTTGGATTATTATTTTTATCAATATTTCTAATCCCCTCATCTGCAAAAGCACAGTATGATGAGGTATCCCTGGAAACCTTTTATGAAGAGCTATCTCCGTATGGTGTTTGGATCAAAGATCTGCAGTATGGGAGAGTATGGCGACCGGATGTTGATCAGGATGAATTCAGGCCCTTATTATAGTCGCGGACGCTGGGAAATGACTAAATCTGGCAATACCTGGGTGTCGGATTACGAGTACTTCCATAATATTGATAATTACCACTAGTTGGATTAATAGAAATCTTAGCAAGCGAAGGATTTTCAGAACGTGCTTTCAAAGAGTCAAGATCCGATAGTGAAAAAGGCAATTGCGAATTTATGCTTTGGGGATGCGACAGGTAATCATTCCAGGAGTTGAAAGACTCATCAAAGTTTTTTGCCCATATATATCCATCAGAAATCAGATCGGGGGCGCTTGTTCTCTGGTTAAGAGAATAATTGGAACTGTAATTAACCTGAATTTTATCAGTTTTTGGGCTTTTTGTGGTGATCAAAACAACACCGAAGGCACCGCGTGTTCCATAAATTGCTGCTGATGAAGCATCTTTAAGTACAGAAACACTTTCAATATCATTGGGATTTAATGTATTCGGATCTCCGGGTACACCATCAACCAAAACCAAAGCGCTTCCTCCCGAACCAATAGAAGTTACCCCGCGGATGTTGTTGTTCCATTGGAACTTCCCTTAATGATCACACTCACACCCGGCATCGGGATCTGCTGGTCATCAGTAACTACTCCCGGAATTGCCACCTGGGCAATTAATGAATTTGAAAATATCAGCACTAAGAGTATTATCCTTAGTGAAGATTTGAATAAAGTGGAAGGAACATTCATTTTTTATCTCTTTTGGATTATTTAGATGGGTTATAAATTACCACAATAATAGAGTCTGCATATTATCAATGGGTGTTAATCATATCATCCTTTCGTTAACGTAAAAGCTATCTAAGGTTAGGTAATATGAAAGGTTTGGAAAATAAGAATGAAGCCTATATGGTGTAGAAACTTCGGCAACCATTACAGGGCTTATGCTTTTTGAGGGAATTGGTTCAAAACTATTCCGGCATCCCAACAGGCTAACATTGTGTTAACATGAGAATAGTAGTTTGCTTAAAAACATACTATGGATATTTTCTTGATGATGTTGGGTGGCCTGGGGCTTTTCCTTTACGCGATCAGTAACCTTTCCGAAACTCTTAAAGGCCTCATGGGCGACAAAGCGGGTAAATGGCTAAATTATTTTACCGGCAATCTATTTACAGCGATTTTAACCGGTACGATCATAACTGTGATCCTGGATTCTTCTTCCGCAGTGATTATCATGACAATCGTGCTCGTTAATGCCCGTGCGCTTACGTTTCGGCAATCATTGGGAATTGTGATGGGGGCTAACATAGGTACAACGTTCTCAAGCCAGTTGATCGCTATGGATATCGGTCAGTATTCACCCATTCCCATTTTTCTGGGACTCTTGTTTAGCTTTTTTACCCGGAGCGAAAAGATATCCCAAACAGCCCGTGTTGTTCTGTATTTTGGCATTCTATTCTTCGGCCTGTATACCATGGAGCGCGCTGTTGAACCACTTCGCGATCATCCTGATTTTTTGGCATGGATGTCAAAACTCGACAATCCGCTCCGGGGATCTGCAGTTGGCGCACTCGTCACTCTTGTGGTACAATCGTCATCGGCTACGGTGGGCATGGCCATTACACTCGCAAAGAAAGGCTTGATCAGCGCTTCGGGCGGTATAGCTGTGATGCTCGGTGCGGAACTGGGTACCTGCTCCGATACTCTCCTGGCAACCATCCGCTCAGACAGGCAAGCCGTTAAGACTGGTATTTTTCACCTTACATTTAATATTATCACTATTGCCATTGGTCTGGCACTATTTCCTTGGTTCGTCCCCTTCATTGAGACAATCTCGGGAATAGCAAGCCTGGAACAAAAGATAGCCAATGCTCACATGTTGTTCAACGCTGCCGGCGTATTATTATTTGTTCCGTTTATTCCCATTATTGAACGTACACTCAATCGCTTATTACCTACTAAAAAAACAGCAAGTCCAAAATCATTCCCTAAGCTTTCTAAAGAAAAGTTGAAAAAAACTGGTATATAAAAAAGTGATCGCCCCAACTCTGAGTGTGTGCTGTTAACAAACTGAATGTAGTTAACATAAAGATAATATTAGGTTAACTATTAAGTAACGTATGTTTGCTTGAAATCACAGCGCATGAAAAAAAATAAACTGAAAACCTTAGTTAAGTCTGCTAGAAAAACAGCTTTGAAGGATATTAAGGCAAGCCTGATAACTCAATTGAGTGAAATCTCCGCTAGATTAGGACAAGACCCAGAAAAACTGAGTAAGACAATTGGTAAAGGGTCAAAAAAACTGGCAAAGAAGCTGATCAAAGAATTTAAGATAAAGAAAGGGGTGTTAAAGGCTGCAGAAAAGCTCGATTTACCCACATTATCGGTGGTTGAAACACCTCTGGCAGTAAAATCATCAACAACAACTGCACAACCGGTTAGAACACGTTCCCGCAGTAAAGCTGCTCCAGCGAGTACAAGTGTTAATACTTCCGTTAGAAAAAAACCGGCAACCCGAACAACGGTGAAAAGAGATATAGTTTCATCCGAGCAAAAGTAAGATAATCCCGCCTCATGGGTCTAAATTTCCAGGCCGCTATTTAGGGGATCCTCTAAATATTGAATGATTATCAGGATCTCCAGGGACCTGTAATTGCTAAAGTAAGCCCCGGAGATTGAATATTGACAAACAAAGTTTTGCCCGACGGTGAAAAAACGGGGCCGGCGAACTCTGATTGACGGTAACCAATATTCCTCGCAATTTCATAGGATTTACCCTGCGGTGTAATTCCAATGATCCGGGGATCTGATTTATCTTCACAAATGATAACGTCTCCCCATGGAGCAATTGTCAGGTTATCACAGTTCTGGAAAGTATTAATATCATTAGGCTCAAGAAATAATTCAAGCGTTCCAGGATGATCTTTCTCGTTTTCCTCTCCTTCAAACTTACTCGGTGTATATTTAAAGATCTGTCCGGTATTATTTGAACCACCATCGGTACAGGCAAAATAAAGCTCACCTTTACCATACCATATTCCTTCACCGCGGGAAAAGCGTGCTGCACCATGCTTATACCCTCTCAATCGAAGATCATCATCCGGGCCATCTACATGGTCAAGATCGATCCAGCGAACATCAAAGCTTTTCTTTTGTGGAAACTTATCTGTACTCAGAGTAGCCCAGTTACGGGTGTCTGCACTATCCACCCGGAAATTACAAGACACTGAAGCTTTCCCCCCTTATGAAGATCGCCAGCCTTGTTGGGCAAATAGCGATAAAAAAGGCTATCGCTCGTGTCTTCTGTTTGATAAACAATCCCTTTAGCTGGATGTACTGCAACAGCTTCATGTACAAAACGCCCCATTGCTTTTATGGGGACGGGCTTGGTCAAGCTAATCTTATCTGTTGCAAAAATTTCGAAATTATAGCCATGATCCTTTTCAAGCAGCCCATTCTCGCTACCTTTCACAAAACTGTTTTCTTCACATGTAATCCATGAGTTCCAGGGTGTGATACCCCCTGCACAATTTCTAATGGTACCAATAAGACTCAGATACTCACGTTCTATTTTTTGCCGCCTTTCATTATAGACCAGGGTTGTCGTGCCGCCATAGCACATCGCATCGCCTTTACCATAATCATAGATATCATCTTTACTTACTTTATGAAGAAGCTCGTTATTTTTTCCAAACGGGCCTGATCCAATCGATCCTGGCGATAATTCGTGATTTCTGATCAGGATAATTTTATTGTTTTTCCACTTAAAGACCCCCATACCATCATGAGCACCCGGAGAAAATAAGCCATCATTCATTACGTCCCCGCGTCTGGAAATTACCTTTCCAGAGAAACCTTTAGGCAGGCTTAAAATGTCCCCCTCTTTATAAATTAAGGGGCCATAATCTCCCACACTGGTATCTTTGCCAATAAATCCCAAGATCACTGCATTTGAAGCAAACTGGTTCAGGCCTAAAAATCCAAGGCTGACGACAGCGGTATTTTTTATAAAATTTCTTCTTGAGTTACTCATGGTCTGCTGTTTTCGGCCTGCTGGGGTATTAACTGAACAATTTTCATAGGCTGGATATCTAAATGAATTACTGATTTATCCCTAAATCAACCGTACAAAACTAACAGAATGATAGTTTTCAAAGATATTTTGCAGATTTAAACTTGTGATTAAATCTGTATTAAATAATGAGATATACGTGGCCGCTTTAGTCGCACCCTCGTTGTGATCCACTTCTAAAATTTACTCAGAGCAGCTATTGCCTCATGGCATTTTAATTAATACTCGCTGTTAAAGTTGAAGATAACATAACATGAATTTCATGCGCTCTTGTAACCCATACGATAATTTTGTCCCAGAAAAATATACACTATGGAAAATATTGCAAGCCGGCTTTCCAATGCTCAGTTCGGGGACGATGACGGGAATAATAAATCAGATTCCGGCGAACTACTCCAGTTCATCCCTAATCATTCTGATAATGCTCGAAAGCAACATCCGTTTATCCATCGTGAACCCGCATTATCGAATGAGAATTGTGAGCCACCGACCTTCAGACCTTCATGGGAATTGATGTATAGGGAGCTAAAAAGCTTTGCAGGGACCTTAGGACATGTACGAATTCCAACCGATAAAAAGCTTGAAAGCCTGAGGGACTGGCTTAACCGGCAAATTCTTAGTAAAAACTTACTGACTGAGAAGCAATTCCAGCAACTTGACAAGCTGGGAATTGACTGGAATACGCCCCTCAGCAGAGATCACGCCTGGAATCTGATGTACTGGCGGTTAAAGGATTTCCATAGAGTGTTTGGCCATTCCCGGGTACCTTTTACGTGGGCTGCAGATAAACAGCTTGCCACCTGGGTAAGTGTACAGAAAAGAACGTGTTCACAAAATAAAATCCGTGAAGACCGCTTACGCTTGTTAAACGAGTTAGACTTTACCTGGGCCGCCGGCGATAAATATAATCGTCAATGGGAATCATTCTTCAACGAGCTCGTAAGTCATCACGAAGAATATGGCCATTGCAATGTTCCACCTAAATACGACAAGTTTGTAAGCTGGATCGAACGACAAAGGCTCTTAAAGAAAAGAAAGACGCTGTCATCCGAACGCGAAAAACGGCTCGATGAAATTAACTTTATATGGAGCTTTGACAGCATTAAAGAGCAGAACTGGAATGAAAAATACCAGCTGCTCTGTGAATATAACAAAGTCCATGGCCACAGCTTCGTTTCCACTAACTATAAAAAGAATAGATCGCTTGGCGTTTGGGTGGCTTTGCAAAGATTACAAGAGGCACAAAACAGGCTTTCGGAGGATAAGAAAAATAGGCTTTGTAGCCTTAACTTTGTCTGGAGTAAAGATACACATCAAAGGCTAAAATCAGAATATGACGCTGATTGGGAAGCAACTCTGGAAAAGCTGAAGATCTATAAGCAAGTTTATGGAACACTTCAGGTTTCTTTAAAAATAGATCTTCGCCTGCAAAGGTGGACTGTGTGGCAAAGAAGAATGTTCTATCAGGGGCGCATGTCTGCCGAACGGATAGACAAATTGAATGAGATCTGTTTTCCATGGAGCATTCAGGAAGGTTACTGGATGAAGATGTATGATGCGTTAGCTAGGTTTAAAAGTGAATTTGGTCATACCCGTGTACCTTCGGGATGGAAAGCGAATCAACAGCTGGCAGCATGGGTTTACCGGGTAAAATTTAACAGAGATAGATTAAGCGCGCAAAAGACCGATCTGCTAAATGCGATCAGATTTGACTGGACATTGCGCCGGAAGATTAGGGTTGAATGGGAGCTTATGTATCAACGCCTGGCGGCGTTTAAGCAAACGCATAGCCATACACGCGTTCCAGCAACCTGGTGTGAAGATAGAAAATTAGGAAGATGGGTTAGTCGTATACGTAACGAACGCAAAAAAATAAGCCCGGAACGTATGATTCTATTAGAAGCGATAGGTTTCGAGTGGCGGAAGGGAACTGCTAGTAAAAGGGGGGAAATATGGCAGCCATCCGGGGCCTTTTAACTCAATACATACAAAACCCAATCCGGGTTCAATTGAAAACACATTAAAAATCGTCATGTCACACGATGGATACTAACAGATACACCTGGTTTCAGAATGGCTTGAAGGTGATACTTTTAAAATGCTCAGATGAATAGATGCAGTTTAAATGTGGAAGGCACAGGTTAACGTCGAACCTAAAATCGGCGACACTTAAACCTCATTAAATGAGTTAAAAGCCGGCTGTGCTAGTATTATCTAGTATCCTGTTCCAAAGGCACGAATAGGGCACACTAACTATCCATTTTTTTTATATCTCTTTGCAATAAGTATCTGCGAAATTGATGATCTATCATTATTGATTTTTATTCAAAGATAGTAAATGGGTTTTAATGGTTGTTAGAACCTGTCAGGTGAAAGCAGCTTGAGGCCGGATAAGAACTTTTCAACTTGCTAAGTCTTCTTACACCAGCATTATTTTTTTAATTATAAAACAATCGGCTAAAGGGTTGGTTAGAAATTTACT
>JBBJNR010000066.1:0-18017 GCA_037719315.1 Daejeonella sp. | reverse complement strand
GCCAAACCACCCTTTACATATAAAATGATTATTAGTCAATAGCCTAATTCAATCAATTTAATTACCGAGCGACTTGACAAGGCAATAAATGAATATTTTGATTTGCCAAAACCTAAACAGGAATAACAAGAAGGGCATCACATAGCAGCGGCAATGGTAGGAAGACCCCACAAACCTCAAGCCAACACCTTTAGCCGGGCCAAGATTCACACAACTTGCAGGAATATTCAACTTTTGAAATAAACAGCCAGCTAATTGATTGCAAAGGCAGCCACACTATTTACAATATCGCTCAAAAACTGTGCTCAGTAAAAAAATGAGCGGAAGGAATATGTTCCTCATGCTCTGACAATTCATAATAATTCCAATATTCACATTGCACTCAGGCTTTTCCCTGGTACGGTACGGTTTTTGTAATAACATATAAAATTTACATCGAAAATTTTATACAAAGGTTATGGGTAAGAGGATATTAATCGTGGATGATGACCTGGATATTTTGGAAATTATTGGCTTAATACTGGAAGAAGAGGGTTTTCAGGTGGAACTTGTAGGGACCGGCAAGAACATTTTTAGACATATCGATCATTTTCACCCTGATTTGATCATACTGGACGTCATGCTGGGTGATATGGATGGACGTGAAATATGCAATAACATCAAAAATACCAAGATGACAAATCATATTCCGGTGATTATGATATCCGCCACACATAGTTTGGATCAATTCATAAAGAAGAATTGCAGACCGGATGATTTCCTGGCGAAACCATTCGATATCATTAATTTAATCCACAAGGTTCAGTTAAAGCTGACCGCTTAACAACAATTAAGATTACACAAATTATCCTATCGCGATAATTACATTTCCTTAATCTTAATACTCCTGAACGATACTGCATCCCCATGATCCTGCAATAATATCCTGCCTGTGGCGGCCATACCGAAATCTTTCCAAATTTTATATTTACTCCCTTCCACTAATTTCAGGTATTCAGGAGAGCCGCGTTTGTAGTCAATAACTTTGTAACCGTTCAGCCAATGTTCAACTCTGTTATCGGGGAAAACCAGGATTATCCCCTGATTCCAGGTCCCTATCTTTCGTACAAGGGAGCCAGGTAGCGGTTCTGGCTTGATCAGGTCGTAAAGACCGCTTAACGTCCTATTTCCGTTTATTCCAAGTCTTGCATCCGGGTGCCTGGTATCATCGAGTATCTGATATTCTAATCCAATAGCCGAGCCTGGGTTATTTTCCCTTTCTGTCACGAAATATTTAAGTCCGCTATTCGCGCCTTCAGTTAATTTAAAATCAAATTTCAATTCAAATGCACTGAACTGTTTTTCGCTGACGATATCGCCGCCATTTACAGACTCGCCGCCACCTGATTTTAATACGTTTAGTTCCCCCGAACTTATTAGCCAGCCCGTTTCAGGAAATTTATTCTTTCCGGCCCCTCTCCATCCGTTTGTAGTTTTACCATCCCATAACAAGGCGTAACCCTGCTTCTTCTCCGGTTCAGAAAGATCGTTAGGTACCGTGTTTACCACATATATCATGTCGGGAGGTGATAATTTCAAATTTGACGTTTGTATCCTGATATTTCTCCAGCGGATCTGGCGTCCGGCCTCTTCGCCTTTCGGTATAGAATGAACTTGCAGGGCAATAAAGCCTTTAGCCGTTTCTGCATCTATTACATGTGCAGTTGGAATACCGTTTACCCAGGTCCGGATCGTATTGCCTATACATTCGATTCTGTATTTATTCCACTCATTGTTTTTGAATGCCTTTTTTCCTGCCGGATTAAGTTCCATTGGATATAACCATCCTCTCCTGCCCTCGTCATACACCCCGCCGCTCCATTCACGTTTCGAAGGGTCTATTTCGATTTGGTAGCCATGTACGCTTCCATCCTGATATTCTGGTTTACTCAGACTTCGTATCTGTATGCCTGAATTCATTGTGGGATGTACAAATAGCTCCAGTTCCATAATAAAATCTCCATATTCTTTTTCTGTAGCAAGAAATGAATTAGGTTCATTGGACACGGTTGTTCCAATGATCTCACCATTCCTGACCTGGTATGTTGCCTTTCCGTTCAGTTGCCTGAAACCACTTAGATCTTTACCATTAAAAAGGCTATTCCATACCTCCTTCTCTTGTGCAGAACTAGTTAGAGAAATTAAAATACAGGTTACGATTAAAATAGACTTTGAGTACATATGATTAATTTATTTGCTAAACTACAAATTTTCAGGTTCAAAACTGCGCTGACAAATGAGGGTCCAAGCATGGAGTACCTCAAATACGCGCATCTCATCCCGTTCAGGATAAATAATATTCCCTGATAAATAAACTCAACAAATATTTTTCCCGTACGTAACATTGTTTGTATTGAATTATCTCAATACTAAGCGGTTAAAATATTAGTTTTGATTCCGGAATCATGAAAAGGGTACTGACCATCATATCAATCTTTATACTCTGCTCAGCTGCAAATGCTCAGAATGTAGGCCTGGTTTTTAGCGGAGGAGGAGCAAAAGGTCTTGCGCACATTGGTGTTCTGAAAGCGCTGGAAGAGAATAATATCCCGATAGATTATATTGTGGGTACATCGATGGGAGGAATTGTGGGCGGAATGTATGCTTCCGGATACTCTCCTGTTGAAATAGAAACAATAGCATTGAGCGCAGATTTTCAGGATTGGGTAAGTGGTAACTTTAAAAATAATTACCGGTATTTCTTTAACAAGAAACCTGAAAATCCTTCGTTTATCACCGCCAAGCTTCAGGTGGACACTGGGTTTAATTTTAAATTCAGATCAAACCTGATCAACGATGTACCCCTGAATTTTGCTTTACTGGAGCTTTTCGGACAAGCCTCGGTGAATGCCAAAGATGATTTTAATAAGCTCTTTGTGCCTTTCAGATGTATTGTTGCCGATGTCCTTTCACAGGAGATGATCCCTGTTTCGAAGGGTAATTTAACCGAAGCGATCCGCGGTACGTTTACTGTTCCCTTATTTTACAGGCCGATAAAAGTGGATAATAAATATGTATTTGACGGAGGGCTCTATAATAATTTCCCCGTTGATGTGCTGAAAAAAGACTTTAAGCCGGAGTATATTATAGGGTCAAATGTATCCTCAAAGATTTTTAATGACTATCCCAAAGAAAATGATGAAAAGCTGATGAACCGCTTCCTGATTTACATGTTCCTGTCGAAATCAGATTCAACCTCTATTGGTAAAAACGGCGCATATATACAGCCCGACCTCTCCGGGTTCAGCACAACAAATTTTACGCCCGTTGAAGAACTTATTAAAAGAGGTTATGATGCAACAATGGCTGACATGCCTAATATCAGGAAGGCAGTGAACCGCAGAGTAGATCAGGAAGAGCTGAACAAACGGCGGCAGGAATTTAGAAACAAAGATCCACGGCTGGAGTTTACCAGCATTCAAGCAACGGGCGTTAATACCTACCAAAGACGATATGTGGAAACAGTAATTAACGGCCCTGTAAAAGATAAGCTTACGCTCGGGCAGGTTAAGCCGGGCTATTATAAATTAGTGGCTGACGACAATTTCGAAACTGTATATCCAAGAATTAAACATGAGGTTAAAGACGACATCTATAATTTCGAGTTACAGGTTCAGCGTCAAAAGAACTTTAAAATAGATATCGGTGGTGCACTATCTACCCGGCCCATCGGTAATGCCTACCTGGGCTTACAATATAATTACCTGAGGAAAAAATCGTATACGTTTTCGGCTAATTTCTATTCGGGGGGATTTTACGAATCAGCCCAGGCGATGGCGAGAATGGATGTTCCTGGCCGGCTTCCATTCTACCTGGAAGCAGAATTTACGTATAATCATTGGAATTATTTCAATAAAAGCCAGATTTTTATTGAAAATATCGAACCTACATTTGTTGAACAATCAGACCGCCGGACGGCATTGAAAATGGGAGTTCCACTCAGTAATAATGGCAAGCTTGAACTACAGGCCGGTTTTATCGGTTTTGATGATAAATATAGTCCGAACCAACGATTTCAGTTCGGGGACATTATGGATCAAAGCAAATATCATGGCTTCATGAGCTCCATTAACTTCAGCAAAAATCTCCTCAACCGCCGGATGTATGCCAGCGCAGGCTCAACATTTAAAGTTGGATTAAATTTATATAGCGGCACCGAAAATTATATCCCAGGGAATATTTTTCGAGATGAAGCGAATTTTAGCCCCGTTGGATCTCAAACTCATAACCGGAGCTGGTTTAATGCTAAACTGACAAGGGAGCAGTATCCTTTTCATCGAAAAAGATATACGTTTGGCTATCTAACTGAGCTTGTCATCAGCAATAAACCGGCATTCAGTACCTACAAATCAACATTACTCGGTGCACCCGCATTTTACCCGCTTCAGGATTCGAAATCATTGTACCTGGAGAAATTTCGTGCCAATGCATATGGCGCGCTGGGCGTTAAAAACGTTTTTAAAATTACTAAAAACATGGATGCAAGAGCAGAATTCTATATCTTTCAACCGATGGAAGAATTTGTACTTAATAAGCTTCAATCGGTAAGTTATAGTAACCTTTTTGTAAAGAGTTATTTAGCCGCAACCGCTGGCCTGGTTTATCACACGCTGGCCGGACCTGTAAGCTTAAGTTTTAATCATTATGATGATGATCAGAAACGCTTTGGAGTTATGTTTCACGTTGGGTTCTTAATCTATAATAAACGATCATTCGAATGAAAGTAACCGGGTTTCTGATTATTATAATCCTCGCTTTTTCTGCCAGATTTGCCCTTGCACAAGCCGGCTCGGGTATCAGTCAGCAAATGTCAGTTAATAACTTTGTTGTCAAAGAAAACCTGTTGAAAAACAATAAGATCGCTGTTATTGCGACTGATGACAGTGGAAAACCAATAGAAAGCGTAAACGGAACATTTCAGTTTAGCATAAACGGTTTTCAGCAAGAGCTTAAATTCAACGATGGAGTGGCCGTTGCGCCACAGCCTGTTGATAAATCGACGTTTTTATACCTGCGACATGAGAACGAGGCAGGTACGCATGGGAAACTGTATTACATCTACAAAAAAGACGACAACTTGAGGCCTTTTAAGATAAACTGGTTGGTCTTAGTGCTTATACCTCTCGCAATTGTAATCCTGGGTACCATGTTCCGCAGGTTTATCATTATTGGCGGAATAATACTTATCGTCATATTTATTTTCAATTCTCAGAATGGATTGAAACTATCTACCTTCTTCGATACGGTGATGGATGGGTTGAAAAGTGTGTTTTAAATGTTACGGGTTATGGATTACGTGTTATGAGTACTGGTACGATAGCCTCGTAACACACAACTCCTAACCCGTAACAATTCTTAGAACGGCATTCCAATCCCAAAATTATACTGCACAAAACGATAAATATCCGGATAATTGGTGACTTTATATCTGTCCCGGAATTCGCTTTTGTTAAACAGATATTTAATCACATACTGATCGGAGCCTGTAAATTGGGGATCTTTTACTTTTATACCGGCATCAAGCCTGAACACAAAATAGTTCAGGTCAAAACGTAAACCAATACCTGTTCCTACTGCAAGCTGCCCTAAAAACTTATTGAACTTAAACTCTCCGCCCGGGTTTTCAGGAGTTTCCTCTTTTCTCCAAACGTTTCCGAAATCCACAAAACCGGCACCTTTAACTTTTGCATTAAAAAAATTCTCCGCCATGGTAAAGCGGTATTCCAGGTTCCCTTCCAATTTGTATTCACCAAGCTGATCGAGGTTACGTAAATTTGCGCGCAGGGTATCAGCTTTACCGCCTGTACCCAGAGATGCCCTGTTATAGTTACCCGGCCCCAACGTACGCGCCTGCCAGGCCCGGACACCTGAAGACCCCCCTGCGAAAAAGTTCTTTTCAAAGGTAAGCTGCTGACTATTCCCATAAGGAACACCCACACCTGGATTTAAGCGGAATATAAACTGCCGCTCGCCTCCCAGAGATCTGTAAAACCTTACATCCACTTCCGTCTTCACATATTGCTGGTAGGGAAGTCCGAAAATGGTCCGATCGCCGGCATCGTCGGTCTTAAACTTCACAATTCGGTTTAACAAGCCTAATGTATTCCCTGCGGCATCCACAGATCCGCGGAAAAAGATAAAATTACTATAGGTAGGAAGCCTGACATTATTCAGTGTATAGGCGTACTGGCTTCCAAGATTAAAAAACCGCCGGTCGTTTGTTCGAACATACAGTTCGTACCCGCGTTGCCGGAGAGTGTCTTTGAATACCGGATCCAGTTCACCTTTTCTGAATTCGATATTTATAGGGGTAAGGGAATGAAGCTTATACTTGGTCTCGAGCCAGTCATAAGTAATTGAATTAATAAAGACCCTGCTTCGGAACGCCTGCCGCTGATCGAATAACTGCAAACTGCTGGAAATTGTTGTGTGCGGGATTCCATTTTTCCCCATCGCCGGGATTGGGAAGGGGACCAATAATTTAGGTATAACCAAATTTACTCCCAGCTGAAGATCGCGGCTAAAAATCTTATCCAACAGATTTCCATCTGCATTGGCATCAAATAGTACCCCGTAACGCGCTTTTACCTCAAGAAGCTCTGCCCCGCCGAAAAGATTACGGTTAGTATATGTATTACCAATGTTAAAGCCGTTTCTTCCCGAGTTGAAAGTATACTCCCCCTCTACCCGGTTACTCATTTTCTTCAGGGGTGAAATATCATATATAGGACGCAGCCTGTTAGTACTATCGCTCGTTTTTGCATAATCAATCTTGACATTTCGAAATACATTCAGATCATATAAGCGATCATATGTCAGATCTTCCTTATCAACATTGTAAATCTCGCCCTTTTTTATAAAAATATATTTGCTGATCGGCCTGGCGTCGAACTTCCCCGAGTGGTCTACAAACCGGTACTGGGTGTCGACCACGACCGTGTCCTTTGGTAAGCTATCTATGAGGCCATCACTGTTTCTGATCGTTATAAAACTGTTGTCTATTGTATAAACCTGATGCGCAGGTTTGTCGACAGGGTTTGCGACGTACAATATAAGATCTGCCTGACTGCTGTTCGTAAAACTGTCGACATCAAATCTGACAAACTGCCGTACATAATCATAATATCCATTTTGCTTCATAAGCTTGAATATCTGCTCCCTTTCAAAAGCAAGGGAATCAGAGTCAAACCTCTGCCCCTCTCTCATCCGGGTAAATTTGTCCCGTCTCGACATATAAAGAGCAGAAACTACAGAATCTGCAATCTCATATTTAATATTCCTGATCTTAAACAAGGGGCCCTGGTTGGCCGTAAAAGTTATTTCAGCTTTCTTGTTCTCAACTTTAATATCGCTTTTAACCGTAGCTTTAAAATATCCCTTTGTAGCTAAAAATTTTTCGATCTGGATCCGGGATATTTCCACAAGTGAACTGTCCAGAAGGTGCGGAGCTTGTCCGATCGCTTTGATCCGGTCAGTTCGATATTTGCCGTTTTTAGTATTAAAAGTGTTATAAAGGGCGAGGTAAAGGCGTGAATTGGGACGAATATCAGTCTGAACGTATGTGATTGCCTTTTCGGAAAATTCCTTATCTACGCTATCAAGGCTTACTTTCTTGACAAGCGCCTGGTCCTCGGACAGATAGCGGGTGGCATTACAGCCGACTAATATTATGTTCAAAAGCAGTATACTTGCAAGTGAGAATTTACGGCAGATAAAGTATGATTTCAAAGTCTCAAATAAGTTTTATAAAATCTTTACATCAAAAAAAAATCCGAAAAGAACACGGTCTTTTCATCGTTGAGGGCTTAAAATCCTTGTCGGAGTTTATTCACTCTGAATATATCGTGGATTCCATTTTCTATACTGATCATGTAATGCCAAAGTTGGGCAATTTATCACAGAATATAAAGCTATATGAAATTAGTATCGCTGAACTTTCAAAGATCAGCTCCTTAAACTCTCCACAGCAATGCCTTGCCCTTATAAAAATCCCTCAACACAATGTGTTAACATCAAAAATGCTGAAAGGTTCTTTCGCACTAGCACTTGATGGAGTTCAGGACCCGGGAAATTTGGGTAGTATCATTCGCACAGCAGACTGGTTTGGCATAAAACAGATCATTTGCTCGGAGGATACGGTAGATGTTTTCAATTCAAAAGTAGTTCAGGCCACAATGGGTTCATTGCCGAGGGTTAGGTTAAATTACACTGATCTTACCGTTTTTCTCAAGGACGCTGAATTGCCCGTGTTCGGGGCATTGCTTAACGGAAACTCAATTTATGGAACTGATTTTCGCGACGAGGGAATCATTGTGCTCGGGAATGAGGGCAACGGTATACGGCCAGAAATAACTGGTTTAATCCGTCACCGCGTCAGTATTCCAAGGTTTGGACAGGCGGAATCGTTAAATGTTGCGATTTGTGCTTCTATATTTTGCTCAGAACTCAGAAGAAATTCGTGAAATGTTGTTGGCTAGCAATTATTAATTACTACTTTTGCAGTCCTTAATAAAAGGTCGGGTGGCCGAGTGGCTAGGCAGAGGTCTGCAAAACCTTTTACAGCGGTTCGAATCCGCTCCTGACCTCAACAGAAAAAATTAAAATTTAAAACCATGGGTGTTACACGTTTAAAAAGAAAAGACAGGAAAAATAAAACCACTTCACGTTTAGAGGTTCAATTTTTGAAATTAGGCCGGAATATAGAAACCGGAAACCGCTCGGCAGAATCTGCTACGAGCCAGATCAGCAAGAACAATGCTGTATTGGCACAGGTGGAAGCTGCGGCAAAAAAATAATTAGCCTCGCTAATTTGAAATCAATCCTGGCCATATCGGCCGGGATTTTTTTTGCTGAACTGATCTATGCCGAAAAATAACCGGACATCAGTTGAGGCGAATAAAACGGTAGTTTAACGCTGACAGGGTTCTAAACCCTGTCAGCGTTAATATGAAAAAAAACACCGGCCCGCTGCACTGCGATACTTTCTATCACATATTTAATAGAGGTATTAACAGAGAAAATATTTTTAAAGAAGAAAGAAATTATGCATATTTCCTGGAGAAATATGCTAAATATGTACATCCCGTCGCTTCAACCTATGCCTTTAGCTTATTAAAGAACCACTTTCACTTTTTAATCCGTACCCGATCCGAGGAGGAAATAAAAGCAGCATTTACATCAAAAAGGGAGTATGAAGCTGGCGAAGCAGTCAGTAAAAAGTTCAGTGATCTGTTTAACAGCTATGCCCAGTCTATAAATAAAGAGTTCAAAAGAACCGGGGGTTTATTTGAGACGCCATTTCGAAGGATAGCAGTAAGCAACGATGAATATGTAACCCAGTTAATGTATTATATTCATTTTAATGCTCAAAAACATAGTTTAGTAGATGATTTCCGATGCCACAATCATTCTTCATACCCAATTTACCTGGATAACAGCAGCACATTTTTAGAAAGGAGACTAGGAATTGAATGGTTTGGAGATGTCAATAGCTTTATAACCCAACATACAGAATTGGCTGACGAACGATGTTCTTGTATCCCTTCGTTACTCGGGGATTTTGAAATATAAATGGCGTTTACTTCTGATTATTTAACCATTCAACAGACGGTTTAATATTTTCTTCACCAAGCCTGGACCCTCATAAACAAATCCTGTATAGATCTGGACAAGTGATGCGCCCGCATTGATCTTTTCAACTGCGTCTTCCGGTGAATGTATCCCACCCACGCCGATAATCGCAAAACTCTTGTTTGACTTCTCCGACAAATACCGGATAACCTCTGTAGAACGTTTAGTCAGCGGCTTGCCACTAAGCCCCCCGGGCTCTTTGCTTAAACTCTCATGCGACGATAAATTATACCGTGAGACCGTGGTATTGGTCGCAATAATACCGGCTATCTTAGTCTCGCTTACAATTTCAATAATATCGTCGAGCTGTGAATCATTCAGATCGGGAGCTATTTTCAGCAAAATTGGCCTGGACATATCGTTTTTACGATTACGCTGCTGCAGGGTATTAAGAATGTGTTTCAAAGGATCCTTTTCCTGCAATTCACGCAATCCCGGTGTATTTGGAGAACTTACATTAACAACAAAATAATCGACCACATCGAACAAACGATCAAAACATTTGATATAATCGCTCACCGCATCTTCATTAGGAGTATTTTTATTCTTCCCAATGTTTCCCCCTATGATCAGGTTTTTACGATCTATCAGGCTTAAGCGGTGCGCTACGACGTCAACACCCTGGTTATTAAATCCCATACGGTTGATCAAAGCATTATCGGCTGGTAAACGAAACATTCTTGGCTTATCATTGCCTGACTGCGGTAGTGGGGTAACTGTACCGATCTCTATAAACCCAAATCCAAAATCAGCCAGGTCTTCGATAAATGCCGCATTTTTATCAAAGCCAGCTGCCAGGCCAACCGGATTCTTAAACCGAAGTCCCATAACTTCTCTCTCCAGCCTCGCGTCCTCGAGTTGAAAAGAACTTTTAAGAATGTTCCTGACACCCCAAATGCGGTTGGTGATACGGAGGCCTCCGGTTACAAAATGATGGATATCTTCCGGATCGAATTGAAACAGTAGTGGTTTAATGATCTGATACATGCAGCGAAGTTACACGTTTAGGCTTTTAATTTACACAAAGACTTAAACGATATTCCAATTTATCGATGTAATTTCGGGCACGTTTATATCGATATCAATCAGTTAAATATTTGCTATTGAGTAAGAATTAATATACTTTGGAAGGCTAACAGTTAACATTCAAAATGGCTTTAATCGAACAAATGGAAAGCCAGGGAACCTGGCTATTTAAGTACAGAGGTATTTTGCCTTTAATTATTTTTATTATTGGTGCCCTTATATTCTTAAGAAATGAATCCGATCCATCCTTCTGGATAGTAGAGGGCACTTCTTATGAAATAACCTATGAGTTAGGCTGTCTCATGGTTTCGCTTTTGGGATTTGCGATCAGGATATATACCGTTGGATATAGCGCAAATAATACTTCCGGGAGAAACACGGAGCGCCAGGTTGCAGATGCGCTTAATACCAAAGGCATCTATTCCATAATGAGAAATCCTTTATACGTCGGGAATTTTTTCATGTGGCTTGGTATAGCGATGCTAACGGGCGATTTCTGGTTTACGGTTTCGTTCATCCTGTTCTATTTTCTTTATTATGAGCGGATTATATTTACGGAAGAGCAGTTCCTAAGAAAAAAATTTGGTGAAACATATCTGCTATGGGCCGCCAGCACTCCTGTTATTGTCCCTCAATTTAAGTCGTTTATTAAATCAGACAATGAATTCAGCTGGAAGAAGGTGTTAAGGCAGGAAAAAAACGGATTTGCCGCCTTATTTTTAATCTTTTGCGTGTTTGATATTTCCGGCGAACTCGTTAAGGGGGAGAGGCATTATAACGAAGTTCTTTTAATTGCAGGATCTATTTCAGTTGTGGTGTACCTGGTTTTAAAGTTTCTGAAATACAATACGTCAATTCTCCAGGAAAAACCGCCTGCTGAATTTCGGGGGGAGTAATTCAATTATTGGCAGATATTTATTCATACCCTTCCGGGGTTTTTTTTCCCAGGCGAAATCTCACTTTTCCGTCATCTCCATCCAAAGCCCGAAGGTTAATGACTATGCCCTTTAATTCTCGCTCCTTTTTAAGCTGCCTGTCAGACATTAATGCATCCTTTTCAGGGTTTCTTAAAGGTATCTTAATGGCGATGTTGGTTCCTTTGGTAAGACTGTAAACACCATCCAGAAATATATTTAAGACATTCGAACGGATCTCCATTGGCGGAATTACAATCTTATTACCCTGGATATTGAGCGTATTTTTCAAGTTGGAGAATCTGATATTGGAAAAATTTCGGTTTGGAAAAGCAAAAGCTCCAACCTTGGTCATCGGCTCGAAGTTTACCAGGGAACCGTTACGAATGTCGAAGGTTACAGATCCATTAAATGACCGCGGCACAATCTGTCCATTGTCATTCATAGATCCCGAAACGGATGTCCCGCCAAAAAACGTTCCGCGCAAATTCTGAGCAGTTATTGCATCCTGACCAAAATTATCAAACGCATAGAACAGCTTTTCTACATCTACATTGGAGATCTTCGTATCAACCTTAAACCGGTTGATCGCGCCGGATTGATCGATATTTCCCTTAATATTCAAGCTCCCGCCACCCTGGTTAAGACTCAAATTATTAATAGATATCCCGGCTTTCCTGAGAGTTATATCCGATCTTACCTGTGTAGCGATAAAATTCTTATAAATAAGCCTGTTCACGTTCATATTCATATTCATACTCGCCTGATCAAGCATCTTATTTAGCTGGGTAGACATCCTGCCGACAGGATTATTATCTGCGGGGCTGTCATAATTGGCGGACTTACGCTTTCCCAAAAATCCCATAAATTCATTGAGATTTACCTGAGGGCTTTTGATCTGCCAATCTATGAGTATCTTTTCCGGTGCAGTATAGTATAAATTAGAGAAATTACGAATAGCGCCGTTCATGGCGAGGGAAGTCTCGCCACTTTTAACCTTGATATTTTCAAGAAACAGATCATTGCCCTTAAAGTTCATGATCAGCTGCATATCTTTTAAAGCAAGGTTTCTGGGCTTGTAGGTGGCGGTTGCATCATGGACATGCACCGTACCATAAATAAATCTCTGCCCTGACGTATTTTGATTGAATGGCGCTTTGTAATCGATGCTGAGATCAGCCATCCCCGAATTAAAAAAGAATGTGTTACCGGTTATCACCTTATTCAATTTGGTTAAGGGAAATTCAGACTTGAACTTGCCGGTAAATATGGGGTTCCTGAGGTCATTGATCCTGATGGAATCCGCAGTAAAAGGGATATCATAGTACTTGCCCGTCATCTTATAAAAGCTTATCGCAGAATTAGGATCCTTCCTGGGCCGCCCCTTTACCATTTCGTTAGTAAATTCTCCGGTAAAGCTGCATTCGGTAATAGTTTCACCTAATGATGTCAGGGCATTATTTTCAACTTTCCAGGACGCATATACGCGCGGATCACCCCCCTGTTTCAGTTTACCTCTTATCAAAACACCAACTTCAATAGGCTCTTTAATACTGTAGGGCTTTAGCTTTACGCCAATCTGCGACGGCAAAAACGCTGCTGCATTCTTATACAATATAGAAGGCGCTTTAATAGTCAGTTCGAAGTCAGAGGCATTTTCAGCAAACTTGAATTTACCCCCCAGCTCAAGCTCATCTTTTCCTATATTAATTTCCTGCTCTGGTATAAGCAATTGGTGGCTAAGATCATTGTAGCTCAACTCAAGATCCATATCAAGAACTTGATCTTTGATAAAACTTCCCCTGGACACTTTAAACGCAAAAGATTCAACCTTGGCCTTAAGCCTGATATTTCCTTTCCATCCTTCACCGTTGTAGTTTATACGGCCCAAAAAATTATCAATTGCAAATTTGAAGAGTTTATCCTTTTGCTGATCATCCACCGTTACGTTTACATTATCCAGATATATCCGGTTGATCTTCTTCGTTCCACTCCCCTCTCCTTTTCCGGCCGGAGCCTTCTTTTTAAAAATATCTGAATTCCTTACTCCATTACTATCGGTATACATGTACATAGAGCCGTTTTGGATCCGGATGTCCTTTATTCTTGGAGTACCTGTCAGGATGGATAAAGCGTCGATAGATATAAAAACGTTTTCAGCATTGACCAGGTCGTGCTTGTGGTTGAGCCATAAACTGTCCCTTAATAGTACATTCTCCAAGCTTACAGAAATTCCCGGAAAGCCCCTGATCAATGACGGCTCCATCTTTTCAATGGTCAGTTTTCCGTTGAGATCTCCATTAAGTTCTTCAGTTATTGTCTTTAGCAATTCCGCTTTGTTGTAATAGACATAGGAAGCAACCCCAATCCAAAGAACTAAGACAAGGCTAACAATTATACCGATAATCTTTAAAGTGATTTTTAACCACGAAGGCCATTGAGTATCCTTAATTACCATAATTGACAGTATAATCTAATATAGACAAAATGTGAGCCAATAAATGTGAGGCTCTAATCGTTCTATAGATCCGCATAAAATAAATGCATAAATTCCGTACTTTTGCGGCAAATGATTGCGATAAATAACCTCACGTTCGAGATCGGTGCACGGGCATTATACGACGAAGCGAACTGGCACATAAAACCCGGTGAAAAAATAGGACTTATCGGTGCTAACGGCACCGGAAAAACGACTCTTTTAAAGATCATTGTAGGAGACTTCGCGCCTACAAGCGGAACGATATCCATGGCAAAGGATATCAAAATTGGTTACCTGAACCAGGATCTTTTATCTTACCAATCTGACAAAAGTATTTTACATGTGGCCATGGAGGCTTTCGAGCGCCAGAATCAGCTGCATACGGAAATTGAATCTCTTCTTAAAAAGCTTGAAACTGAATACACCGATGAGCTGATCAATAAGCTAAGCGATAAGCAGCTGGAATTTGAAGCTCTGGACGGTTACAGTATAGAATACCGTGCGCATGAGATTATGGCCGGGCTTGGTTTTAGTGAATCAGATACGCACCGTACCCTTTCAGAATTTTCCGGGGGATGGCGAATGCGTGTGATGCTGGCCAGGATACTCCTTCAGGCTCCGGATATTCTGCTCCTTGATGAGCCTACAAATCACCTCGATCTTCCATCAATTAAATGGCTGGAGACTTATCTGCAAGCTTTTGAGGGCGCTATAGTCATTGTATCGCACGACAGGTATTTCCTGGACCGTGTGGTTAAGAAAATTGTTGAATCCCGTAAAGGAAAACTGATACCGTATGCTGGCAATTACAGTTTTTACGTGGAAGAAAAGGGCTTACGTGAAGAGATCCAAAGCGGGCAGTTTAAAAATCAGCAGGCTAAAATAAAGCAGGAAGAAAAGCTCATTGAGCGTTTCAGAGCCAAAGCGAGTAAGGCTAAAATGGCGCAGTCGCGTATTAAAGCGCTGGAAAAAATGGATCGGGTGGAAGATGTAGATGACGATAACCCATCTGTAAACTTCAGTTTCAAGTTCAGCAAACAATCAGGAAGGCATGTTATCAGGATCGAAGGCTTAACGAAATCATATCCGGGTGTTCCGATTGTAAAAAATGCTACTGCAACTATTGAAAAGGGCGACAAGATTGCATTAATCGGTGCTAACGGCCGTGGTAAGTCAACAGTATTGCGGATTATTGCCGGGGCCGATAAGAATTATACCGGGATGTGTGAAACCGGCCATAATGTTACCCAGACATTTTTTGCGCAGCATCAGCTCGAAGCGCTGCACCTGGAGAATGAGATCATTCGTGAATTGCAGGCTTTTGCCCCCAGGCACACGGAAACCGAGCTTCGTTCTATCCTGGGATGCTTTCTCTTCACCGGGGATGATGCATTTAAGAAGATCAAGGTGTTATCCGGAGGTGAGAAATCACGCGTTGCATTAGCTAAAGCATTGACTGCCGACGCAAATTTTTTGATCCTGGATGAACCTACCAATCACCTGGACATCGCATCAGTTAATATCCTTATTCAGGCTTTAGATCAATTTGAAGGAACTTTCATCGTTGTTTCCCACGACAGATATTTACTGGATAACGTGGCTAATAAGATTTGGTTCATAGAAGACCAGGAGATTAAAGAATATCCGGGAACCTACGCTGAATATGAAGAATGGAATTCAAAAAGGATTTATGTTCCAAAAGTGATCATACCAGAAACTACAAAAAAAGAGGAGAAAAAAGAAGATAAGCCAAAGATACAGCCTACGGATGATACAGCAAAAGATCTTAAAAAACTAAACCAGGAGCTTCAAAAGCTTGAAGGAGAGATCGCTGAACTTGAAGAGTCTGTTAAGAACGCGGAAGCCGAATTGGCGAAGGAAGAAATTTATACGGATACCGCGAAACTATCTGAAGCCAACCGGCGTTATCAGCAATTGAACCCGCGCTTGCTAAAAGCTCAGGCTGAGTGGGAAAGGATGGCAGATGAGATTATGGAGTTAGAAGCGAAATAATTAACCTTCTTTTCGAGGAATCAATATAAATATGAAATGATATGCTGAGATTATTAGTTTTATGTTTCCTCATATTTAACTTTTCCATCAGTATTGCTCAAAAAAAACCTCGCATAAAACCGGTTGAAACCCCTCAGAACGAGTTCAGGTATGAAAATTTCGTCTACATTCCTGAAATCCGCACAGTAGAATTCTATAACCGCTCAAAGGAACAATCTGTTCCGGTATATATACTTGGCAGCCCGGAAACTCTTCTGCTCGGGTTTGACGACCTTAGAGGTGGCACCCGAAATATAAGCTATTCCCTGGAACATTGCGATGCAGAATGGAAAAGCAGTCGCCTATCCCCTATTGATTTCATTGAAAGTTTTACGGAGGACCGGATAAGTGATTATCGCTCGTCTTTCAATACACTTCAGAAATATACGCACTACGAGCTTAGCATTCCAAACCTAACAGTCCGGCCAAAGATATCGGGAAACTACCTTCTGAAAATTTACGAAGACAATGACCAGCGAAAGATCCTGATCACCAGACGCATGTATGTTCTGGGACAGCAGGTTGCTATTGGTGCTGAAATAATTCGTTCCAATAACGTAAATGAACGCGATCAATTTCAAAAGCTTAATCTTATAGTCAATCATGGACAGCTGAATATCAGCAATCCCTACACAGATATTAAGATAGCGGTGCTCCAGAATAACCGCCATGATAATTCTCAGAATCTTATCCGACCTGCTTTTATCAGGCCCGGACAACTGGTGTATAATGATCTGAGAAGCACAGATTTTCAGGGGGGCAATGAATTCAGGCGCTTTGATATCAGAAGTTTGCGCTTTCGTACAGAAAGGGTTTCTAAAATAAGCCAGGACACGTCAAACACGGTGACTTTGCTGACTGATGCAGTTGAAAACCGTGCCGGATACACTTTTATGTATGATGAGAATGGTGCATTTTTTATACGCAACCAGGACGGCAGAGATAACCGGACCGATGGAGATTATTCCATGGTGCATTTATCTTTAGCAAGTAAAAGACCTTCTAACGATGGGGATGCTTATGTTGTTGGGCAATTCAATGATTACAGGTTAATAGACAGACTTAGCTTTGATGATATTAGTAACCGGTTCAGGGGGACAATCTTTGTAAAACAGGGTGTGCTTGATTATCATTACATCTGGGTTAGCAAAGATGGAAAAACCCGGGACGATGTTGTTTTTGATGGCTCTCATTTTGAAACTGAAAACGATTACCAGATTTTCTTTTACTACCGCAGGCCGGGGGCCAGGTGGGATGAACTGCTGGGCTTTACACAGATTAATTCAGTGAAACGGTAATAACCCCTTCCCGGACTTGATCCGTAATCCACTTTTCTGGAGCAGGAACGCTCGGATAGGAACCAAAATGCACAATTAAAGGGGAAAATATCAAAAATCCCGGCTTTTAGTCAAGAGATCCCGGCCTACTCCCGGGAAAATTTAAATATTACCTTTACGTCTATGACAGCCATTTCAAAAAACCCGCAAAATTCATTCACAATCATGAATGAGCTGGTACTGCCTAACGATACAAACACCCTCAATAACCTTATGGGAGGAAGACTGTTGCATTGGATGGACATTGCAGCCGCGATCTCGGCACAAAAACATTGTAACCGCATCGTGGTTACAGCATCCGTGGATAATGTTTCCTTTCAGCATCCCATTAAACTTGGAGATGTGATCACTATAGAGGCCCAGGTAACACGTGCTTTTACCACATCAGTGGAGGTCAGGCTTTCTGTCTGGGCTGAAAATATCCCTTCAGGCTCAAGGGTGAAGTCAAACGAGGCATATTACACATTTGTAGCGCTTGATCAGGACGGTAAAATTACCACCGTGCCGGGGATAGAGCCCCAATCAGAGGAAGAACAAAAG
>JBBJNR010000065.1:0-19523 GCA_037719315.1 Daejeonella sp. | reverse complement strand
TAATTCGTAATTCGTAATTCGTAATTCGTAATTCGTAATTCGTAATTCGTAATTCTTTAACCTTAGCCTGGCAACAGGCAACTCTAACCTCCCCACCGATAAGAATCATTATCCAACCCTGCGAGATCTATAACCCGGTTTACGACCGTCCCAGCTATTTCCTCTACGGTTTTCGGCAGACTATAGAATGAAGGGCTTGCCGGACAAATAATTCCACCCGCCTCTGTTACAGTTTTCATATTATTAATATGAATAAGATTATACGGAGTTTCCCGCACAACTAAGATTAGCTTACGTCTTTCTTTCAGCACGACATCGGCGGCCCGGGTAACAAGATCATTTGAAATACCGGATGCAACTCTGCCCAGCGTGCCCATGGAGCAAGGACAAACAATTAATGTATCAAAACCCGCTGAACCTGATGCAAACGGGGCAGTAAAATCGTGTTTATCGAAAAATCGGAAATCATAATTTTCATAGGATTGATCTCCCAACTCATGATTCCAGACGTCCTTTGCGTTACCTGACATAACAACTCCAATTTCTGCTATCTGCGACCGTAAAGCAAACATTTTATCAAGCAACACTTTGGCATATACCGAGCCGCTTGCTCCTGTCACAGCTATTGCTATTTTTCTTTTCATCCTGGGCTTAATTGAGCTTTATTGTTCAGACTAACAACGTTATTGTCGAAATTCAAATATCTTCCAATTTTATGGTATAAAAAAGGGCCGGATACAAGTATCCGACCCTACATCTACCTATGAAAAACATGCCCCTTAGGGGGGCATAACAAATATATCATAATAAACGATGGAGCAGGCATATTCCTATAAAGAATATTATAAACATTCAGAATAAATAATCTACCCTTTTACTAAGAGTGCGTCTATCATAATGACATTTCAGGGACTTCTGAAGTTTTTTGCGATTTGCAAGACTGGCGAAGTTTCTTTCCGCGCGGCTACAGACTTCGCAAGTCAGAAAGCTCTGGGTTAAATCGGAAGCCTCTATTAAACCCCGGATTTTTTAATCACTTCCAGGGTTTTTCTAAGTGCGGTATCCGCTACCAACTGAAGATCTTGTTTCCAATACTCGGGATTATACAATTCGAGTGAAATGCATTTCTTAAATCCGCTTGCTTTCAGATCGCGCAGGATCTGTGGTAGCGGTAGGATCCCATCTCCCGGATAAACCCGGTGACTGTCCTGCAATTGTGGAATTGCCGGAGACGACGGGGCATCTGAAAACTGAAAGATAGCAATTGAGTTTCCATTGATTAATTTCAGTCCTTCAAAACCGCCTTCAGAGATATACATGTGGTAGGTATCCGGGATAACCATAGCTGCGGGATGATTAGAGTCCATAACAATCCCCATAGCTTGTCCCATGGTCTTTACCGGCTGGTATTTCACAAAGACGAGAGCAGGATGGATCTGGTATTCTTTTAATCCTATTTCAATGATGTCCCGGTAACGGTCTGCTACCCACTTCTGATTGTAGTTAGCACCCGCTGTGTTGGGTATGGTTTGAATATGCTCTGCACCAATGTCAGAAGCCATGCGCATCCTGTTCCGTGTATCCTTTAACGAGCTGTCAAAAAGCTCCTGCGTAGGCGGCAAAGCGTTCCACAATCCAATCACACTTGGCACAAATAATCCGAGGTCTTTAATCTCCTTCCCAAGATCTTTCAGGTTACCGCCCGCTTCTTCAAATTTCTGCAGCTCACCATCCCAGGGCTCGATCGCATCATAGCCTGCTTTAGCAGCTATTTTAACTTTATCTTTTAATGATGCAGGTCTTATGGTAGCCGTATCCAGGCAGATGGGCCAGGAACTGGTTCCTTTTTGATAACGTTTTTCCTGCTGTACCTCTGCCAAGGGAGTTGCTCCAGATACACTTGCTGGAAGTAAACCGGTCGCAAAACTTGCTGCAGCGGTAAGGGAAACAAATTTTCTTCTATCCATTATTATTCATGCGTATAAGGTAAGCTGGCTACCTGTTCTTAAACTTCATTTTTGCCTTCTCTCTGGAACTGTAATTGTAGTCTTTATTATTACTTTCCTTTTTTTCATGAAAGGCAGTTCCTACGGTTTCCTGTTCCTTTGAACTTTGCACCTTATTCTTTCTCTCCTTAAGAGGATCTTTGGCAATGATTAGTCCTGCAGGCAATTCTGCTACGGTCATAGCCTGGCCGATGGCATGTTCTATCTTTTTAACCATAACCAGCTCAATGTCAGTAGAAAAACTGACAGAGAGGCTCTCTTCGTCATTATTGCCTTTAACCACACGGCTTAAAAAAGTTTCTTTTTCAGCAGGCAATTCCAGGTGTAAGATAAATGGTATCCCGTGCAGGTCAATATTTTCTTTAAGGTCATCAGCTACGATAAGGATCCGGGTGTCGACTGAGTTTTTAAAATCATCAATGAGATCGAATCCCGGATGATCAAAAAATAAGGGTTTATAAACTGAGATCTCTTGATCAAAATGTTTAAATAAGCTTTTAAATACCTTCTCAGCAGTTAAGCGCGTATTTACAAAGACAATCACTTTATTGAATACCTCTGCGTCTTCAAGCAGCAAACTGAGTAAATTAAGCTTAGTCTTATAATCCGGTACGTGATACAAGATCTGCCCGCGTGTTTCCAGTTTCCGTTCAGCTAGTTCTGTCACTTCAATCAATGCCGGTAAATTCATGAACTGATCGATAAGCAAATGCAGTTTATCATGAATTACTTCCGTGAATACCAGATGCTGGCATTTCACGATGCTCCTCGCCAGCTCAGCCACCGGTAATTGCATTCCGCGCTTGATGATCTCAGCTGCATCATCAACAATAAACATGATGATCTTATTGAGATTTAAACCCAGCTTAAGATAAATTGCCCGGGCACGGTCTGGTGTGGCAACAACGATATCAGCACCATCGGCCAGGTCATTCATCTGCCCTTCCACCCCACCATCAGGATATAATGCTACGATGCGAATGGTTTGATTTCGGTTGATCAGCTCAAAACATGCAAGAACCTCAGTCACCCGTTCTTTATCCGGCACCAGGATTAACGCGCGCGGAGCTTCTTCAAATCCGTACTTAAGTCGCATCAGCACCCCAAGCACGTAAGCAGTGGTTTTTCCGGAACCTTCAGGGCCAAGGGCTATGACATCCTGCCCGCCCAGAATGCGTGACATTGTTTTTAACTGGATCTCCTTCGGGGCTAAAAAACCTGCATCGGTCATTGACCGGACAAGAGGTTTACTCAGCTTTAATTTATCTAACAACACTATTCGGACGGTTAATATGAAATGCAAAAGTAAGAATTTTTAGCAGTTGCGCGTTGGGTTGGAAGTTGTAGTCACCGCTGCCTTATAAGCAAATTTAAATGAACCTCCTTTTTCTCACCAATCTGCCCCGCACGTTAGTAAACGGGTTTCCTTAACTTTAAAGTAAGACAAGAGGCTTTTAACCGCCCTTACGAACTGAGTTAGAATATTTGTGAGCGCATAACTTATATTGACTAAATCATTCAAGCAGCAGCGCATCATCATCATCGGTAAGGCTTAACGATATGTTATCGGCCCCTGCAATCCCTTCGATAGAACCTTTTATTCCGGAAGCATTGATCAGAACCTTATCCAGTTGTTTTTCCCGCATTTTCCACATTTTTTCCATCGCGTCACGTTCTCTATGAATGGACAACCTCATGCTCATGTAACCTTCCCTGATCGCTTTCCATTGCTCAGAAAATTCGGTCCCGGTTAGATAATCGTATAACATATGCATTTTGTCGCCTTTATTATCCTGGGACTTCGAGGCGTTAGCAAGTTTGATAATCCCATCCCTCAACACGAATGCGACAGCTTTAACCTCTTCGAAAGAACAGATCCACACCCCATCGCGCTCACCGAAACAATCCATACCTTTCGGATAGCACTGTGTTACAATAACAGCCACATCCACTCCAGCCCCGCGCATATCTTTCTTTAATTTGTCGATCCAGTCGTTCGAAAAATCTTTGGTACGCTTACTCTCATAAATAATCCTTCCGCAATCCTGGCCAAATCTATTCCGCACAGTTTGAACACAATCCGCGCCCCTGACACCTTTACCCACTTCTCCGATCTCATCAAAAGGAAAATTATTTCTTAATAGCTCTTCTAAAATAAGTTCCTGAACTTCTCCCTGCAATTGCATGGATCCCTGCTCGGCTTTGCGGCGCATTTCATCAACTAATTTTTTCTGGTCCTCCAGTTGCTTTTCAAACTCCTTAACTTTGAGCTGATGTTCCGTTTCCCGGACCTGGTTCTTTTCTATCTCCTGCTTCCTGATCTGCTCTGCAATTGTCAATCGCTCTTCCTGAAGCTTTCTTTGGAAATCCAACTCTATTTCAGACTCTTTGTTTTTCAGTTCCTGCTCCCGCTGCATGAATGCCAGCTCTTTCTGACGGGCCAGTTTTAATTTTTCCTCGCTGTCTTTAAACGATGTCTCCAATAAAACCAGCTTATTTTCGAAGTCCGCAGCAATCGTTTTCCTGACGCCTTCCTCAAGCCTGATTTTTTCTGCTGTTAATTGCTGCTCGTATTTTAATGCAAGATCCTTCTGCTGTCCTTTCAGCTCTTCTTCCTTTCTCTGAAATTCTTCATCTTTCTTTTTCTGCCAGGCAATCATTTTATCTCGTAATTCCTGCTCATATTCCTTACCAATTGCTTCCTCCAGCGGAAATGAGTGGTTACAAGAGGGGCATTTGACTTCTGTTGACATGCTTATAGGTTATTATCTTTATTTTTTTAAAGCCACAATGTACTAACAATATTAGTAATACTATGTGTGATCTTCAAACAGTTTGGACCGTATAGCTGAAAGTCATCCCCTACTGTGAACTATTATGCAAAGACGATACGGATCGTTACCTGGCACGGCTGACCAGTAAAAGGGTAATCTGTTTTAGTTAATCCCTATGACATAATCAACCTCAAAAACATGTCCGTACTCAAGAGTCCTTAAACCAGTCTTATTAATAAATTCACCAGGCCCACCTTCATTATCACCATAGCCAAGCCATGGTTCAATGCAGACAAAATCTGCACCAGGAACAGCCCATATTCCTAAAGACTCGAAATGGGGAAACGAAACCGATATAAAGTTTGGTGTCTTATGATTTTTGATAAGTACTTCCCGGGAAAGTAATTCCTTAAATACCAGTGCCCCGTCGGCGAACAGATCTCTCGTTAGATTTAGCTTGTTGTCATTTTTAACAAGCGTTTCAGTCAATCCGTTGAATAGTCCATCTTTAGTAAGTAAATGCTTTACAAGCTCTTCGTCACGATCAAATTCAATATAGTAGTCCTCATAATTCTCACCATTAAAAAATGGTATGTTGAAACCCGGATGAGCTCCTACAGAAAAACGGATCGGCCCTTCATCCTGGTTAATTACTTTGTAACTGATCCTCAATTCTGAATCAAACAGATCATATAAAACCTGGAATGCAAATTTATACGGATAAGACTTTAAGGTCTCTTCGGAATGGCTGAGAGAGAACTTTGCGTGCAGGTCTGACGAATCAAGAATACTGAACTCTGAGGTTCTGGCAAAGCCATGCCTGTTCATTGGATAGCTCCGCCCGTCCACTTTGATTTCACCATGTTGACATTCCCCTACTACCGGGAAAAGGTTTGGGGCGTGAAAATTCCAAATAGCAGGATCTGCTTGCCAGAGATGTTCCACTTTATTCAACTTGTTAAACAGCGATGTTAACTGAGCTCCCAAGGGATCAATCGCTGCTTTTAAAAATTCATTCTGAAGCGTTATCATGAGCCTAAAATATGTCTTTTAAGTAAAATATCCACTGAATTTTTCATAAATGTTAGACTGTGCGATGACAAAGGCAGATTTCAATTTTTGTAAATTTACGATAAATACATAGAAGATGAATTTTCATACACGTAAATGGGTAAAACCAGAGGACTTAAACCCTAATGGAACATTATTCGGAGGAAGTTTGCTGCGATGGATTGACGAAGAAGCCGTAATCTATGCGATCGTTCAGCTTGATAATCCAAAAGTAGTGACCAAACTTATTTCTGAGATCAATTTCGTGAGTTCTGCACGACAAGGGGATATCATCGAACTTGGGATAACCGCGACACATTTTGGACATACCTCTATTACGCTGACTTGTGAGGTACGTAATATGATAACCCGGAAGAGCATCCTGACCATTGACAAGCTTGTGTTCGTGAATGTGGATTCACAGGGAAGCCCTCAGCCTCATGGCAAAACCGCCATTAGTTATATAAAAGACCGCTTCACTGATCTCCCGCCAAAAGATCTGGTATTTTAAGGCAACAATGTGCGGCTGCTTTTAAGCCTGCTTTTTAGGCCATGGCTTCCTGCTTTTCCCATTCCTGCTGTTATTTCTGGGACCTGAAGGCCTTTTCATTCCCGGGGTATAAGCCGGGCCATCGCCCAATTCTTCGGGCAATGTCATTCTGGGGATCTCTCTTGCAATTAACGTTTCAATAAATGAAAATTTACGCTGGTCTTTTTCATTGACAAAAGTTATGGCTGTGCCTTTAGTTTCTGCACGGGCGGTGCGCCCTATCCTGTGAATATAGTCTTCCGGATCCGGCGGTACGTCGAAATTGATAACCAGGCTAATTCCTTCAACGTCAATTCCCCTGCTTAACACATCGGTTCCGATGATGACTGGCAATTGGCGGCTTTTGAAAGCCCTGAGAATGGTCTCACGCTGCTCTTGCTCCAGGTCTGAGTGAAATGCCTCAGCTTTGATTCCTTCTCTTCGCAATGTCTTGTTCAGATCTTTTACTGTTTCCTTTCGGGAGCAGAATATCAGTACACTTTTGTAGTCGCCTCCTCTTAGAAGTGTTGTGATAAGTTTAACTTTCTGGCTGTCGAAAACCATATAAACCTGCTGAGAAATACCCTCTGCAGGTTGAGAAAGGGCGATGTTGATATGTTCCGGATCTTTTAAAATAGTATTGGCCAGTGTCCTTATCTTGGAAGGCATCGTGGCAGAAAAAAGCAGGGTTTGACGGTTTTTTGGAAGGCTGCTGATAATTCTTAGGATATCCTCATAAAACCCCATGTCCAACATCCTGTCTGCTTCATCAAGCACCAAATATTGAAGATGTTCTAACTTTATTACTCCTGATGCAAGCTGTGCGATCAGGCGGCCAGGTGTAGCAATAATAATATCTACCCCATCCATCATCGCACGCCGCTGCTGTTCGTAGACCATCCCGTCCCCACCGCCGTATACTGCAATTGAGCTGATACCTGCAAAATAGGCCAATCCTTCGACCTGCTGATCAATCTGTTGTGCAAGTTCCCTGGTTGGAGCCAGTATTAATGCTTTAGTATATTTTTTATCCGTAACACTGATGTGCTGCAGTACCGGCAATAAGTACGATGCCGTTTTTCCGGTTCCTGTTTGTGCACAAGCAATCAGATCTTTATGCTGTAAAATGATTGGAATGGCCTGCTGCTGGATTGGTGTGGGCTTAACATAACCCATGCTTTGGAGACCTTCAAATAACTGAGGGTCGAAATTGAAATCACTGAATGTCAAACGATAAGAATTAAATTTATTAATAATTGCAAAGTTAGTTAAAACTGTTGAGATACTGATTAGTTGAAAGTTGAAATGGAAAGTTGAACGTGTATTCCTGATACTAAAATTTACTATACGAATAGTATCCCTTTCAATTTTCAACGAGCACCTTTCAATTGATTTTATCAACACATTAAATTTTCTCAACAAATAAGGCTGTTATGGAATATTTTCCTACTTTTGAATCCCGTACAAAATGATGTTTTTTATTTCAAGAAATAGTCTTAAACCCTGTTTCATGATAAAAAATAAGCAAATCCTTCACATATCATGACCAAATACATTTTTGTTACGGGCGGCGTTACTTCGTCGTTAGGAAAGGGTATTATTTCCGCTTCCCTGGCTAAATTACTTCAGTCGAGAGGTTACCGCGTTACCATTCAGAAATTCGATCCCTATATTAATATTGATCCGGGAACCCTGAACCCATATGAACATGGTGAGTGTTATGTAACGGAAGATGGCGCAGAAACAGACCTGGACCTTGGGCATTACGAACGTTTTCTAAACGTTCCCACTTCCCAGGCAAACAACATTACCACAGGGCGCATCTACCAGAATGTTATTAACAAAGAACGTGAAGGGGCGTATTTAGGTAAAACAGTTCAGGTAGTGCCGCATATTACCGATGAGATCAAGCGTAATATGCAGATTCTTGGCGAAAATGGCGGATTTGATATAGTAATTACTGAATTGGGAGGCACTGTCGGGGATATCGAATCGTTGCCATTTATTGAAGCGGTAAGACAATTGCGATGGGAGCTCGGATCAGGAAATTCACTGGTCATACATTTAACCCTTGTTCCTTTTCTAGCCGCAGCTGGCGAGCTAAAGACCAAACCAACGCAGCACTCAGTAAAGATGCTGCTTGAATATGGTATTCAGCCGGATATTCTGGTGTGCCGCACAGAACACCATCTCCCGCAGGAGCTTCGCAAAAAGATTGCTCTTTTTTGTAACGTCAATATTAATGCGGTTATAGAATCAATTGATGCATCAACTATATACGATGTGCCACTGCTGATGCTGAAGGAGCAGCTGGATAAAATTGTACTGGCTAAATTGAAGCTTCCGCATAGAAATGAGCCTGATCTGGAAAGCTGGAAAGATTTCCTGGGTCATTTAAAAAACCCCACCTCTGAAGTTACCATTGGCTTAATAGGCAAGTATGTGGAACTTCCGGATGCCTATAAATCAATAACCGAAGGATTTATCCATGCCGGGGCAAAGAATGAATGTAAGGTTATGGTTAAGTGTATTCATTCTGAAAGTATCAATTCAGTTAATGTAGCGGAAAAATTGAGAGGTCTTGATGGAGTACTTGTTGCCCCCGGTTTTGGAAGCCGCGGCATAGAGGGAAAAATTGAGGCGATCCAATATGTGCGTGAAAATGAAATTCCATTCTTCGGAATATGTTTGGGTATGCAATGTGCGGTTGTTGAATTCGGGCGCAACGTTCTGGGACTGGAAGATGCGCAGAGTTCAGAAATGGATGAAAACGCCAGGAATCCAGTCATATCCATGATGGAAGAACAAAAAAAGATCAAAAACAAAGGGGGCACCATGCGTCTTGGGGCTTATAGCTGCACCTTGCGTAAGGGGAGTAAAGCCGCTGCGATATACGGAAAAACCAATATTTCGGAAAGACACCGCCACCGTTACGAGTTTAATAACAAATATTTGGATCAATACGAAAAGGCTGGTATGATCCCCTCAGGAATAAATCCTGACAATAACCTGGTAGAGATCATAGAACTTAAAAACCATCCGTTTTTTATTGCCGGACAGTTTCACCCGGAATTAAAGTCGACAGTTGATAATCCTCATCCACTTTTTGTTAACTTTGTCGCCGCTTCTTTAACACACTCAAAAAGGAAGTAAACAGACTATTAAAACAGAATGGATAGAAATACTTTTACGGGCCTCTTTTTGATCTTGATCATCCTTGTTGGTTCCACCTATTTAATGCAGCCATCGGATGAAGATATCAAACGTGAAAAAGCAAAACAAACACAGGATTCACTCGCGCGAGTTAAGCCGCCGGTAAGATCAGTAAATACAGACACGGTAGAGATATCACAAGCTCCCGCTATTGATTCTACAGCAATCCTGGCTGGCCCGTTCGGGTCAGCAAATTCCGGATCAAATGCTCCCGTAATTCTTGAGAACGAAAAAATAAGAGTTGAAATACGTCCTAAAGGTGGCCGTATATCTTCTGTACAGCTCAAGGAGTTTGCAACTTATTCCAAAGGGCCGCTAATCATGTTCAGTGGCGAGGGAAATAGATTCGGATTGGTCTTCGGAGCGGCTGGTAAGAACATCAGTACGAATGATCTTTATTTTGTGCCTTCCGGAAGCTCTTTATCTGTAGCTAAGGCTGATTCTGGTTCGGTTACCATGCGCCTGACCTATTCTGAAGGTAAATACATCGATTATATCTATTCGCTAAGGGGTGAGAGCTATAATGTGGGACTTACCATCGCTACGAAAGGAATGCAGGATGTGGTTTCTCCGACTCAGCAGCATTTGACTTTGAACTGGGAAGCGGTCCTGAAACAGAAGGAAAAAGACCTGGCGAGCGAGCAGCAATATTCTTCAGCCTATTTTAAACAAGGCGACGCAGGTGTCGAAAATCTTGAACTCAGAGAATCAGAGAAAAAGGATCTTACTGAAGGTAAAATTAAATGGTTTTCTTTTAAGCAGCATTTTTTCTCTAACGTACTGATCGCGAAGAACAGTTTTGACAAAGGGGAAATTGCAGTTAATACAAGCGCAGACAGCACTATTGTAAAAACGTTTTCAGCGAATATGCAGGTTCCTTTTGGAAGGCAGGATGTAACCAGCTTTCCAATGGACTTTTACTTCGGACCTAACCAGTTGAATATCCTGGAAGATCAGGGATTTGATATTGAAAAACAGATTGACCTGGGTTACTGGCCTCTTAAATACATCAACAGATGGATCGTACTGCCCGTCTTTAACTTCCTTGAAGGCTTTGGCTGGGGCTATGGCCTGATCATCCTCGTATTAACCATTATCCTTAAAACTGTATTGCTGCCACTGACTTACAAATCGTATCTGTCGATGGCAAAAATGCGTGTACTGAAGCCTGAGATGGACGAGATAAAGGGCAAAGTTGGCGATGACAACCCTACCCTTTTGCAGCAGGAATATTTGAAGCTTTATAAAAAAGCGGGAGTTAATCCGCTTGGAGGTTGTTTACCGATGTTATTACAGCTGCCAATCATTATGGCATTCTTCTTCTTCTTCCCGAACTTGTTTGAGCTTCGGCAGAGAAGCTTCCTGTGGATGGAAGATCTGTCAACGTATGATGCGTTTTTCCAGTTAGGATTTCAATTGCCTTTCCTGGGCACGCACATCAGTTTAATGTGTATCCTGATGACCATCTCTACCCTGATCTACACCTATTTTAACAACCAGGTATCCGGTGCAACCGGGCAGATGAAATATATAGGATACATCACTCCGATCATATTCTTTGGAGTACTGAACAGCTATCCTTCAGGTTTAAATTATTACTACTTCCTGGCTAACATGTTAACGTTCGCACAGCAATACATTATCAGAATGTTTGTAAATGATGACAAAATTCACGCGCAAATCCAGGAAAATAAAAAGAAACCGGTGACTGAGAAAAAGAAGTCGGGATTTCAGCAGCGGATGGAAGATTATATGCGTCAGCAGCAGAATGCCAAGACAAAAGGCACCCCTGCTGTATCCAAAACCAAAGAAACTCCGATACCCAAGACCAGCCGGAAAAGAAAATAAGCAAAGACGAAAATTACTTCTGTTGTGACAAATAGGTGATCAGGGAAGCAAATTCTTCATAAGATAATGAATCGGCAAGACCCGGGGCATCATGGATGCTTCCGTTTCTTTCCGACTGATAATATCTGCTGTTCTCAATGTAGGGTCCCATCCCGCCTGACACGGACAATCCCCCCGCCCAGCATGGTATTTTTAGTATAAATATCTTCTTCAATTGAAGAAAATCAAAAATAGTATTAAATATAAAAGGAACACCATAACAGCTTGCGGATTTGATAAAAAACCGAAACAGTTCAGCGCGGATTCTGAACGGGCGTTCATAATCTAAATTACTATACATCGGACCGCAAGTGAAATTTATTTTAGGCAAATTGTTTCCTTCTGTGTAAATTCACACCCTAGAGTAAATATGAAAGCAAAAAACGAGCATGCTAATAATGAAAAGGAAATTGGGAAATCCAATACAAAGGCTGCTTCTCAGCCTTCCGATATAGAAGTTAACATACGACAAACCGGGAAACCTGAACCACTGACTGAAAAATATGTTTCAGAACTATTAACATCAGACAAAACGAGTTGGAATTTTATCATTCCCAAAAAGAACGTCTTGACCATTTTAACTTTAGCGCTGATATCATGGGCCATTGTGGGATTAATTGCGTTCCTCATCTATCGTTTTTATTAATAGCGAAAGAAACGTTTGGCAAACGCGCCCCTCTCCGGGTTCGTTGCGGGAATCCCGGTTAAACCGGATCTCGTTCGACAATAATAACAGCATGTTTTCATGTTTCAGCTGAAAAACTGACTAGTTAAGGAATATAAGACACAAATCAATAGTGTCCTAAACGTTTTGATTTTTTGCTTAAAGTATGGATAGTGCTATTTATGAGGCATTATTTATTTTTTTTCAGAACAGAATCCCTTGGTATTCTTCCGGCAATTTTCTGATGTCTTCCTCAAAAGGCTTGTTTAACCAACTTTCCAGTTCAATTTTTACAAATAAATTGAGCCTTATAAAAGCCACTAAATTTGACAGATGCCATTTGAATTTTGCCATTGCTTTAAGAGCTTTGAGTATAAGTATAGTAATTAGGGCTGTCCATATTTGGATCATTACAGCATTCTCGCTGGTGCCAATAAAGGATTTTATATGAAGCAATTGCTTGATTTCCCTGAAAAATATTTCAATCTGCCAGCGGCTCCGATACAATTCCCCTATGGTATTTGCCGTCCAGGTCATCTGGTTGGTGATCATTTCAATCAGCTGTTTATTTTTTTCATCCCAGACTGTGACTCTTCTAAGGCGTTTGGGATATTTTTCTTTTGATTGAACCCCTGACAATTCAATGATTTCGTCCTTTAAAATATGCCCGTGCCTATTATCCGGCAGCTCATTTTCTTTTATGACCACGAACTGGATGTTTTCTTTGTGCCTGATCACAAATTTAACTTCCTTGCTGTCCCAAATATGTAACAAAGAAAAATCATTGTAGAAACGGTCCGCAACGATCACACTTCCCTTCAGAAGGGGGACACTATAAGCCCCTTTATTATCGGCCGTTTTGCCATTGGTTATGTTTACATAGGCGGGCAGGTTGCCGTCATAATCCAGAAGGGTATGCATTTTTACAGCTCCTTTGGCAGTTTTGTACTTGGCCCAGTCAAATAGGGAAAGACAAAGGCTAATGGTGGTGGAATCCAGAAGGAAGATTTTCGATTTAATCTTAAATTTCACTTGCTTAAAGCCGGCTTGCTGTCCTAAACTTCCTAAAAACCCATAGTAGTAATCTTTGAATATCTCCCATGAGCGGTGCTTATTCTGATAACTGATGGTAGATTTTGAAGGAGCTCTTTGTATTCCCAAATGATTTAAATTACCAGTAGCAGAACGTAATCCATTGCTGATGTCTCGCACAGATTGGCTCTTGGCAAACTGGCAAAACAACATGGATACCAGATGAGTCCAGGTGTTAAAGCCTTTCTGATGTTTATCAGTTTGCTTTTCCCTTACTAATTTATTGAACCTGGAGCGGTCTAACTTGGAAATAATTTGAGAAAACAGTGTTACATTTACCATTAAGAGAAGGGTTTTTGTTGTGCAACCCAAAGGTAACTGAGGGATACAAAATTTCCTTCTCTTATTCAATCGTTTAGGACGCTATTGGACACAAATCATTTAAGAATATTAATTTGACAATTACGCTACAATTTACCATATACTGGCATTTTTTTGTATTGTTATTAGGTGTATATTAGTAAAATTTAGAAATGGGGGATTTCTATAGGCGTTGCTGACCTGTAAAGCATATTATCAGGCCTCTTGATAGTAATTTACCCTGCATTAATCAGCCTGATCATGAAAAAGAGAATTGTTGTTGTTGAACGGGAGCGGGATATACTTGAAATTGTAACCCACATATTAACTGATCGTGGTTTCCTGGTCATTCCTTATCAAAGTGAGCAGGGAATATTTGAAAATATTGTTGACATTATGCCTGACGTCATACTTCTTGACATCGTCTCAGTCAGTGAAATCGGGACCGAGTTGTGCCGCAAGATCAAAAAATTCAAAAAAACCAAACATATTCCTGTTATCGTCCTGTCAACGCATACAAAGGCAGCTGATGTTAAAGAAATTTGCGCAGAAGAGGTTATCTCCAAGCCTTTTGATGTTGATCAGTTAATTTCAAAGGTAGAAGAGCACGTGTGTTAACCTGTAAACGACATAGCTGCCTATTTTCCGGCGAACGGTGACCGTCCTGTCATCCTCATTTGAATACTTCAAAATAATTCATACAATTAAATCCGTTGCTTCGGCGATCACGTAATTCAATCCATCAAAACAAAATTGAATTATGAAAAAAATACTTATCATGGCTATCGCATTAGCAGCTTCTGCGATCAGCACAACAACTTTTGCACAAGCTACGAAAATGGTTGGCGGCGCGGAGATGTATCCCACAAAAGACATTGTTGACAATGCGGTAAATTCTAAAGACCATACTACCCTGGTTGCAGCAGTACAAGCGGCAGGTCTGGTTGAAACTTTAAAAAGTGCTGGGCCATTCACTGTTTTTGCCCCCCACAAATGCTGCCTTTAGCAAACTTCCCGAGGGAACAGTAGGCACACTGGTAAAGCCTGAAAACAAAGCCATGTTAACCAAAATACTTACCTATCATGTTCTTGCAGGCAGATATAGCGCCGCAGATATAGCAAAAGCTGTTAAAGCAGGCAAGGGTACAGCTGAGTTCAGTACCGTAAGCGGGGGTAAGATATGGGCAATGAGGAAGGGTAAGAGATTAATCCTGAAAGATGAAACAGGAGCTTCTTCCATGGTAACCATAGCTGATGTCTTCCAGAAAAATGGCGTAATCCATGTTATCGATTCAGTGGTAATGCCGAAGTAAGCTTTTCTATCTTTTAAAATGAAGCCACGCAATTTTGCGTGGCTTTTATTATTTACAGCAAATTGAAATTATACAGATACAGGCGCTTATTCTGGGCTATAATTCTTTATTATTACCTTTTTTATAAAAAATTATTCGACCTTAGTAGTTACTATAAATTCATTTGAGCCGAAACAACAAAATATCGCTATCTGAAGCTGAACTGGTTCAGGCTATCCGGAGCAAGAACAGCCATGGCGCTGAAGCGTTGTATGATATGTATTCCACCGCTTTATACGGAGTTATATACAGAATAATACAGCATGAAGAAATTGCTGAGGACCTTCTGCAGGAAACTTTCGTGAAGATCTGGAATTCATGTGCTTCGTATGATGCCGCAAAAGGCAGGCTATTTACCTGGATGGTAAATATTGCGAGGAATTTGGCAATCGATAAAACACGATCTAAAGATTTTCGTAATCATTCAAAAACCGAAGACATAGAAAATATCGTATTATCAGTAGACAAAGGATTTACCACATCAATAAATCCGGAAACGCTTGGTTTAAAAGGGCTGGTTGACAAATTAAAGCCGGATCAAAAGATAATACTTGACCTGGTTTACTTTAAAGGCTTCACACACGTAGAAGCCGCAGAGCAGTTGAATATCCCTTTAGGAACGGTGAAAACGAGGCTGAGGAATGCAATTATCAATTTAAGAAAGGTATTTAATTAATTGAAAAACCTGAAAACATATTTAGAAAGCGGTATCCTTGAACTTTATGTTCTTGGGGATTTGAGCAGCCAGGAGATGCTCGAAGTGGAAGAGATGGCTTTACAAAACTCTGAAGTTAAAGCAGAGCTTGAGGCAATCGAAAACGCTTTGCAAGCTTATGCAGAAGCTAATTCGATACAACCTTCGACTGCTATACGCGACAGAATACTGAAATCTTTAGAAACTAATGCCGATTCGAAAACCGAAACCCGTATTATCCCGTTAAAATCTGCCGAAAAAAGCTCTGATTTCTACAAATATGCTTTTGCAGCATCGGTTGCACTTCTTCTGGTTAGTGTGTTATTACTTTTAAATCTGAATAATCAGCTAAAGGAATCAAATTCTCAACTGGCGGTATTGGAATCGGCAAATCAGCAATTTACCAGCAGGGTGAATATTATGGACAGGGAATTAGAAGATAGCCGTAAATTTCTGGAGTTATACCAAAATCCCTCACAATATAAAATGGTCGATCTTACGGGTTCTCCGAAAGTCCCCGGGGCTGGATTGAGGGTTGCTTTCAGTTCTGAAAAGGAAGAAGTTATGATTGATCTGTCGTCTCTCAAAATGCCTTCAAATGATGATCAGCATCAATATCAGTTATGGGCGATGGTAGATGGTAAGCCGGTAGACCTTGGTGTATTTGATTCTTCCGAAAATAATTCAGGGATGAAAAGAATGAAATCTATCAGAGGCGCCCAGGCATTTGCTGTCACCCTTGAACCAAAGGGCGGAAGCGTAAGCCCTACCATGGATCAGATGATGGCGATCGGTAATATCTAAGATTATATTCTTTTTTTCTTGTCTTTGTCGTCCGCGACTTGATCCCTTCCCGACGAACATGCACTGCTGTCCGATTAAATCAGGAAAGACGCGGCTGTTATTCACCTTCTGTTACTGTTTTTAAAGGTGTTCATGGTCACCCTTTGGTAGGAATGCATACTTTCCAGCCCGTCCGAATGGCTTCAGCCGGGCGGCTGAAGGGAAAGTACATGCCTCTTTATGAGGTGGCCGGAATTAAATAAAAAAGGGACAAAAATCAGAATGACTTTGCCCCTTTAAATGGGTCGGCAACGGTGCGAAATTCGAACCATTTCATTAAAGAATTGATTGAAATCGGTGATTTTGCAAAAATTATTGAAGAATGAAAATTGAGGGAGAAAATGATAGAGATTGATCTGCAATTTCAGCTACAACTTTAGCTTATATTATGTTTTTTTTCCACGCATTTATTTCAATCAATTTATCTCTAGTAGTGAACTTTAATAGGTTTTCTACTAGAGACTTTTTGCATTAATTTATTATAGTAGATGAATCTTCAGTCGTTTACGGATTAAGGATAAATCGCGACATTTATATTAAATTAACTAATGCCATCCTCTCACCGTTAAAATCAAATAACATGATCACCAAAAGCATAATTGAGAATTTAAAAGAAGCCAGTAACATCAGTGCAACCGAATTAATAAACGCTTATGTTGAGCATGAAGAAACGATACTAACTGATATTAATTCGATAAAAGGAATTAAATCTGAATTTTACTGTGATAATCTAGAGAAGGCATCAGAAACATCAAAATTCCTTAGCATCTACGCTGACTTTACTTCCGTCTTTATGTTACCTAACGCCACAGAAAAGCATCTTATGCACTATTATCCTCCGGAAGATCCCAGATTCATTAAACGGGATATTACATTTCCTGCTCATTTCTTAAATGGCTATGTGCCGAAACCACAGGACATACTACCGGCATACACCACCCACACAGATACCAATACAAAAAAATTAATGGATGAACTCGATCCATTCATAAACAGTGGCAGACTAATGATCCGGCCAATTCGGTCTATTATGCTTTATAATGTACCTAACAGGAAACAAGATGCCATTATCTACTACGCCAGCTCTGATACGCCAAACAACAATTGGAAAATAAAAGAGAGCAATGAGAAAGATAGTTTTATAATAGACAACGGTTTAGGAAATTTAAAATCGAAACAGCTTTACGAAATTACCTTGCCATTTATAAATAACATATCGACAACTATGCTTAACAGTATACTGGATGACGAAACCGATTTGCTGAGCAGTTTTAGGGTAACACTAAAAGATCTATTGAATTCGCCTTTGGATTCAGAAATAAGTGATACCAGCCAAATTTACAATGATAAGCTAAGACCCGAACTGGAAAGTATCAATCGAAAATTTAAAACGATCCAAGGAATTCACAAAATTGGGGTCGGTGCCTCACTTGCAGCGGTCACGATCAGCTTGATCGCTGTCAACATAGACATGGCCACTAATTTCCAAACCATATTCAACACCTTCGCTGGGACAAGCACTTTAGGTTTTTTGGCTTCTGAAATCAAATACAGAACTGACGAAGATAAATTAAACGACAATCCATATTTTCTACTTTGGAGAATCAATAAAGAAAATTCAGCAAGCTTTTTTAATAATTTATAATCAGCAAAAAATGGGCAGTAAAAGCGTTACCATAAGAAAAGTTCCAACCTTGGATTGGGCTGTTGCGTTATGGGGAGAAAAACCAATACCGACTAAACAGGAAAAATATAAACGTTAATTGGCTATCAGGGTGTTATGCAAGACGGAGATACTGAAAAAATTTTAGAGGAATTATATATCCGTAATCCTGACAAACCTATCGTTCAGGAATTTGAAAAGAAACTTGGGGAGTTTCTTAAGGAAAACACTACAGAAGAAATGCCGTATAAAATGCCAGTTGAAGTTATCCTAGCTTTCGATATTAACAAAAAAAGGCTGTTTGAAGTCGAGGTGGACAATCTTTGCAAAACAGTCTTAGATGCCATGAAAGGAATTATTTTTGAAGACGATAGCCGGGTTGTTCGGCTCCTAGCCTTAAAAGACACCCATCCCTATGGCACCAATGGTCTCTCAATTGGCATAAATAAGCTTGAAGATCAATCAAAGGGCTGGTTCAACAAAATCCAATTATTTTATATGGATGAAAAAGAACAGGAAGCTGGCTCTGAGAATGACGAGGCAAAAAAGCATGGTGCTATCTCAGCCCGCGAAAGTGACGATATAGGAACTTAAATTTACGTTATGGCCAGTTTATTTTATAAAGGGCACTGTGTTGGCAACCTACGAACATTACACGGAAAATTCAACGTGTCTTGGCTCCTATCTACTGTGCGCCATTGAGACTTGGGTCACACGGAATTTTGCATCAGAAAAGCTTAAGTGACCCGAGCACAGGCAACACCTAAAACTTAAGCCAGTGAGGGAGCGGTACAAGTCAATCTTTGAATTGATTTATGAAAGCTTCAAGCTATTAACCAATTGAAGGTCTACCGAAGTGAAAGATATCATAAATTCCCTGATCCAATAAGCATCAGAAGAACCCTGCTTTACCAAAACATCAAGCATATCAAGATAATCTGAAAGGAAAGATATATCCTCCATAATTTCATCAAGATGATTATAATAACCCCTTGACATTAATTGATCGATATCACGATACTGGATTAGATTTTTAAAATTCCCAGTTTTCTTCAAATGAGCGATTAACCACTTAAACCCATCCTGAAATAGTATTTCATCCCCAATATGTGAAAGTAAAGTAATAACTGATTGAACCTGGACTGGACCAAATATCTTTATGCAAAGCGTGAAGAACGAGGCATCCTTTTCAATGGGTTTCCAATTTACCGAAGTTTTTTTCCATTTCACTTCAATATCCAACAATAATAGATTGCTGAACAACGAAATATTGTTTCTAATGAGGTGATTTCTGAAGACTGTCCAGGCAGATATAAACTGAGTTACGGCATGATCAACTTTTGAGGAATCCTCATCTTGGAAACTGTTGTCTGCATAAATGATAATGTACTCTAATGCTTGCCATAAATATGCATATTTCATACACCGGATTTATTTATCGCCGAAAAATTTTCTT
>JBBJNR010000064.1:0-19544 GCA_037719315.1 Daejeonella sp. | reverse complement strand
ATTGTTTTTTTTATGATTATTTTTTGGGTTAGAACTATCTGCTTTGCGCAGCTTAATATATTACTGTATTAAAAGTGCTTTATATTCAGGTAATATAGCATTAAATTTTTCTCTGACCGCATCTAGACTTTCATCAGAAAATCCTCCTGCAGCATTGCGGTGGCCACCTCCGCTGAAGTACTTTTTGCAGATCTCATTTGCCGGAAAATCCCCTGTAGAGCGTAATGATAATTTAACTTTATCGCGTCTCTCAACAATTAAAACGGCCAGCCTGATGCCATTTATTGAAAGGGCATAATTTACAATCCCCTCGGTATCCCCGGTCGTGATCTGGTATTTGTCCAGATCCTCTTTATGGATAACGATGATCGCGGAATTAAATTCCGGGAACACTTCGAGTTTGTTCAGCAGGCAATGACCAAGGAAACGTAAGCGGTTCTCTGAAAAATTATCGTAGACTAGCTGATGTATCTTTGAATTTTCGGCGCCGCAACTGATAAGGTCGGCTACGATATGATGAACTTCGGCCGTTGTGGTAGGAAAACGGAAGGAGCCTGAATCTGTCATGATGCCGGTGTAAAGGCAAGTGGCAACATCCTTATTGATCAGGTGTTCTTCTCCCATTACGGTTACGATAAAGTCGTAGATGAGCTGGGCAGTGGCGCAGGCATTGATAGTCCAGTGCCGATAATCATCAAAACCTTCAGGTTCCAGATGATGATCGATCATTATCTTTTTCGCTTTAGCCTCTCTAACGAACTCGCCAAGCTCATTAATCCGTGAAAGGGAATTAAAATCCAGGCAGAAAATAAAGTCCGCACTGGCTACCAGCTCTTTCGACTCTTCAGGCTTTTCAGTATAAATAATTACCTCAGGATTGTTCGGAAGCCACTGCAAAAATGAAGGATAATCTGTTGGCGCTATCACACGAACGAAATGCCCCTTTTGAACCAGATAATTATACAAGCCCAGAGAAGAGCCCATAGCATCGCCATCAGGCTTGTGATGTGTTGTGATCACAATATGCTTCGGTTCAGCTAATAACTCTTTAAGTGACGCTAGTTTTAACATGTCTGGTAAAAAGAAATGCAAAGTTATGAAAATAACTGATTTCCCCGGTCTCATTTTTTAAAATCCTTTAGCCTTTGATTTATTAGCCGTACTTTTGCACCAATTTTCAAATTAAAAGATGGCAACAAACAGAACTTTTACCATGATCAAGCCCGATGCCGTAGCCAATGGCCACACCGGAGCTATTTTAGATGATATTATTAAAGGCGGATTTAAAGTTATAGCTTTAAAATATACCCGTTTGAGCGGCGATACTGCAGGACAGTTTTACGATATTCATAGAGAGCGCCCGTTTTATAAAGACTTGGTTGAATTTATGTCATCCGGACCGATCTTGGCCGCAATTCTTGAAAAAGACAACGCTGTTGAAGACTTTCGTAAACTTATAGGCGCGACCGATCCTGCTAAGGCGGATCCGGGAACCATCCGTAACAAATATGCAAAGTCAATCGATGCAAATGCCGTTCACGGATCTGATTCGGATGAAAATGCACAGATAGAAGGAAGCTTTTTCTTTACTGCATTCGAGCGTTTCTAAATTATATTATCGTCCTGAGATGATATTTCAGGACGATGATATTCAAAACTGTATATGAAGATATTTCAAATCCGGTTCCTCATCTTTTTTATCGTCATGCTGATCATTCCCGGGACGATATCATATCTGGGAGGGTTTGATAAAAATTTCGACGGGCTTTTTGTTCTTAAAGCGTTTGCAATTGCTTCGTTTATGACTGTACTGTATTATTTGCTGGTGAAGAATTATAATCGTTAACGGGCTTACCTGTTGCCAGGCTGGACGGTGTCAGTTGAAAGTGGAAAGTGGCTGGATGGAAATTCATAGTTTCAGACATCAGACCTCAGTCGTCATACCTCTTTTCCCGCCTCAAAGAAAAATTATCTCATCAATAATACTGCTTCCGGCGCGTTCATTCATTTTAAGGATAATATCCGAGCGCATCATCATCAGGTCATTCTTAATTACCGCAGATTCCAGTCGTATAAAAAGCTTCCGGTCGCGTATAAAAATATCTTTCGTGCGATTTGCAACCGCTTTCCCCATCATCTCCGGCCATGCAATGATGAGTGAGGTTTCGTCGAACTTCCGCCTGAGCTTATAGACATGAAGCATTTGTTCGATGGCGTCCTTTAAAGATTTGTCATTTGTCCGGCTCATTTTTTACTGATAGCTTCATTTAAAAATAGGAAAAATAACGCTCAAAAGAGTGATATTATTGAATTATATGGCCTTTATTTACCTCGAAAATTGCAACCGGCACCTGCAGGTCGGCGAATATGGTTTCAACCCGGCTTTTGCTCGTATCCGTAATAAAGATCTGTCCGAAATCTTTATCGGAAACCATCTTCATCAGTTTTGTTGTGCGCCTGTTATCCAGTTTGTCAAAAATATCATCTAATAAGAGTAAGGGCTCAAAACCTTTCTGCTGATGCAGGAACGTATATTGAGCTAATTTCAGGGCTATCAGGAATGATTTTTGCTGACCCTGCGACCCGAATTTTTTAAGCGACATCCCATGGATAGTAAAGCTAAGTTCGTCTTTATGAATACCTGTTGTGGTACGCTCCATAATTCTGTCACGTTCGAGGCTGCGCTTTAACAGAGCAGCGAGATCATCCTGCAGAAGCGGCGAATCGTAAACCAGGTCCACTTCCTCGGCGTCTTCACTTAGATACTTATAGTGCCTGTTAAAGATCTCCCTGAACCCATGCATAAATGATTTGCGCTTTTCAAAGATGCGTGAACCGGAAGCTATAAGCTGATCGTCATAGATCTCCATTAATGAAGGATCGTATCTCCCCGAAACTGCGATCTGGCGTAAAAGAGCATTTCTATTCAGCAGATTTTTATTGTAAATGATGAGCTCATCCAGGTAAAAACTGTCGGTCTGGGAAATTACATTATCAATGAATTTCCTTCGTTCTTCACTTCCTTCAATGATCAGGCTGATATCGTTGGGGGAGATCATTACCAACGGGAATAGCCCGATATGATCTGCCAGTCTCTGATATTCCTTCTTATTTCTTTTAAATACTTTCTTTTGAGCCCGTTTTAAGCCGCAATAGATGGTCTCATTCTTTTTTTCTTTGCTAAACGTACCCTGCACCATAAAAAGATCTTCACCCTGCCTGATCTGGTGACCGTCGATGGGATTGAAATAGCTTTTACAAAGCGACAGATAATGGATCGCATCCAGGAGATTTGTTTTTCCCGCTCCGTTATTTCCTGTAAATGCATTCACTGATGGAGAAAAGCTAAGTTCCGCTTCAGAATAATTTTTGAAATTCAGAACAGACAATTTTTGAAGCCACATATTATTCGCGTACCGGGGTGCGGTGCTGCAAATTTAGTCTTTTCGTGGTCTTTTAGTTCCCGAAGCAAAAAAAATCCAATCTGTCTGATTTAAAAGTTGATACTTAGTCCGAAAAATGTATTTTTGCGGATAATTCGTTTCGGTAGAACGGATTTTATTTTTTAAGGCAAATGTCAAAAGATCAAAACGATAACTTACAACAAACTGAAAACCAGTTTGGGAATACAGGCCAATTTATACAGGAAAATTCCAAAAGCCTTGCTGTAATAGGGATTGCAATTGTTGCATTAGTGCTGTTATACATCGGGTATCAGAATTTATACCTTGCACCCAGGGCAGAAAAGGCTGCTAATGAGATGTTCAGGGCAGAAGAATACGCTGCCGTAGACTCCCTCAGAGATAAAGCAATTTCAGGGGATGGCTCATATCCCGGTTTTCAAAAAATTGCCGACGAGTACTCCAACACAAAATCTGCTAATATTGCCAATGCTTATCTTGGAGGCTTATACCTGCAGAAAGGTGAATTTCAAAAGGCGGTTGATGCGCTTGGAAAATATAGCGGCACTGGCAGTCCCGTTATAGATCCATTGGTCCTTGGAATGCTTGGAGATGCATACAGCGAGCTTAAGGATTATGATAGGGCTGTTACTTATTACAAAAAAGCTGCTGATAAGCATAAAAATTCGTTCACAAGTCCTCTTTTTCTTAAAAAGCTGGGCTTGGTTTATGAAGAGCAAAAGGAATTTAGCTCTGCCGCCGATGTGTATAACAAGATCCGGACTGATTTTTCTGATAGCTACGAAGCGTCTACAATTGACACCTATATTGCCCGTGCCGAGGCACAGGCGAAATAATTTAAGAACATTCTATAAATGATTTTTAGGTTGTCAGGGCATTTCCAGCGGAGCTGACAAGCATTTTTTGTTTTCACGATATGGCTACATATTTAAAAGGGCTTTCAGATTTTTCACATATTAAAGTGCCCTCTGCAGAAAGCTTTAAATTTGGTATTGTTGTGTCTCAGTGGAATGCGGAAGTTACAGGGGCATTGTATGACGGGGCCTATCATGAACTCGTTAAAAATGGGGCTTTAGTCGAAAACATCATTGCCATACACGTGCCTGGAAGCTTTGAACTTACATCCGGAGCCGATCTTTTTTTGTCTGCCGAGGAGCTTGATGCCGTGATTTGTTTGGGCTGTGTAATTCAAGGTGAAACACGACACTTCGATTTCATCTGCAACGCAGTAGCCAACGGGATTACGAATGTTTCAATTAAACACAATAAGCCTGTAATCTTTGGCGTTTTAACAACCGATAATTTACAGCAAGCAAAAGACAGGTCTGGCGGTATACATGGTAACAAGGGTGAAGAAGCGGCTGTTACGGCCATTATGATGGCCGGGATCAAGTCCTCACTGAATAACAGATAGTATTTTTGTCGGATTGAATAAATTTTGATAATTTTATACAACTACTTTAGCATGAAACCAGTATAAGCTAAAGCTTCCCTAAAGCAGCTAACAGATATAGTATCCATGAAAAAAATAGTTATAGGCATCTTAGCCTTTTTTATCGCAAGCACCGTGTTACAGGCATGTTCATCCAGGTTGTGTCCTGCTTATGGTACCTATCCAAAATCCAGGCATTAGTCTAATTTTCCTTTCTTTATTTGACATCCGGATTATATCATTTCGAGGTGCAAATCTTAAATTCGCATCTTTAAATCGACGCGCATATCGACTGTTTAATTAAATCTACCTTAGAAAATGAATTGGACTCAGCTAACTACCATACAACAATTACAAGACATTAAAGCATCCGAAGGATATTCGGTTATTTTCAAGCACAGTACCCGATGTTCCATCAGTATGATGGCCAGAAAAAGGTTTGAGATCGACTGGGACTCGATACCGGAAGGAACCCCTCTTCACTTTCTTGACCTGATCTCGTACCGGGAAATTTCAAATGCGATCGCGGAAGAATTTAAGGTACATCATGAGTCGCCACAGCTTTTATTAATAAAGAATGGTGAATGCGTGTACGAAACTTCACATGGCGAGATTTCTGCCGAGGAGCTTGCGGAACACATGATCAATTGAATGGAGAGTGGAGAATGAATTTCAACTTTCCACTTTTAACTCCCTTTAATAATTAAAAGTAACATTCTGAACCAGGTCGGGATGCAGGCTTTTCGCAACCGGGCATGTAAGAGCTGATCTTTCCAGGATAGCCTTTTCCTTATCGGTATAATTTCCTTCCGGGAAATTCAGAACCACCTGGATTTCGCTCACCCTTCTTGGATCCGAAGCCATAACTTTGGTTAAAGAGCAAGTTGTTCCGTCGATGTCAATACTATGTTCCCTTGCCGCGATGCCCATAATAGTGATCATACAGCTTCCCAGAGATGCCGTAAGCAGATCTGACGGAGAAAAAGATTCTGCCTTGCCCTTGTTGTCTAAAGGAGCGTCCGTAATGGTTTTATTGCCTGAAAATACATGGGTTGCTTCAGTTCTAAGATCGCCGAGGTAAGTTGTTTCTATAGTTGCCATTTTTTTATAGTTCTTGTTAAGAAGAATCAAAATTAGATAAATATCTGTTGCAAAAGAATAAAGAACAAGTAGAAGATCAAGGACTCGCAATTTAATTGTTAACCCCATTTTGCTTTCTGTACGATCATCGACTTAAACTATCGGCTCTTGTGGTTCTTGATTCTTTCTCTCGACCCCGGTACTCTTTATATGACACTCCACCAACTCCCGATCAAATAATTATTAATAATTTTGCGGCTTTCCACAGTATGAACCTCAAAGAAAAAATAGTCCTCTTATTACTTGCGTCGATCAATTTTACGCACATCCTTGATTTTATGATCATGATGCCATTAGGTAATTACCTGATGCCTTATTTTAACATATCGTCACAGCAGTTTTCCATGCTGGTGGCTGCTTATACCTTCAGCGCAGGAATAGCAGGTTTCCTGGCTGCTTTTTTTGTCGATAATTTTGACAGGAAAAAAGTGCTTTTATTCGGATATACCGGATTTCTGATTGGCACGCTATGCTGCGCCTTATCGCCAACGTATACCATATTATTATCGTCGCGCATTATTGCCGGGATTTTTGGCGGACTGATTGGCGCGCAGGTTTTGTCTATTGTGGCAGACCTGATACCTTATGAACGGCGCGGAATGGCAATGGGCATAATTATGGCTGCCTTTTCTGTTGCATCTGTTTTTGGTGTGCCGCTGGGATTGTATATGGCAAACATGTTCAACTGGCATGGCCCATTCTTTTTCGTTGCGGGGTTCGGAGCGATACTGCTTCCCATCCTGATGCGCTACCTTCCGCGTATGGATGCGCATCTGAAAACTAATGAAGCCCGGGTTAATCCAATCATGCTGATCAGGGAAGTCGGGAAAGATAAGGACCAGCTGCTCGCTTTGGGCTTATCTGCAACCCTGATGCTGGGCCATTTCCTGATCATCCCCTTCCTGAACCCGTTCATGGAATTTAATATGGGCTTCAGCAAGCTGCAAACACCAATGATGTATATGGCCGGAGGAGCGTTGACGCTGGTCACTTCCCCACTGATCGGACGATTGGCAGACAGGATTGGCAAACACAAACTCTTTGTAATCATGGCGCTGATCTCCATTATCCCTATTGCACTGATCACCAATCTGCCGGTTATGCCCTTTTACCTGGTTCTGTGTATCACGGGCTTCTGGTTTGTGGTGTCATCCGGCCGGATGATTCCTGCCCAGGCTATGGTTAGCAACGTGGTGGCATCTGAAAGACGTGGCAGCTTCATGAGCTTTAATTCTTCAATTCAGCAGATATTTGTCGGGCTTGCATCTGTTATTGCGGGACTTATTATCGTTAAAAATCCGGATAACAGCATACAGAACTATGAGGTAACCGGGTACATCAGCATCGTTATTACACTCCTGAGTTTGATTTTTGTCTTCCGCTTAAATACCCGGCTTAAAGCAAAGCTCTCTGACGAATCGCTCTCCAAAAACATTCGTGAAACCTTACCGCCGGATAAAACCATTCCTGCTGATCCACTTATGCCGAAAGCCACTGCGATCAAAACCAGGATCCGGAAAAATTTTAATATTAGAAATCCAAGCAGCTGATTATAGCGTTAGTACCTGTTAACGCATCTAAATATTATGGAATATCAGGCACTGGAACAATCAAAAAAGATAGCAGGAAGTATACGGAAATTGCGCGAATTCAGGGATTACACCCAAGATTACCTGGCTGCAAAATTAAATATATCTCAAAATGCTTACAGTAAAATTGAGCTCGGCTATAGCAAGATAACTATTGATCGTTTGTTTGTTATCGCCTCAGTTTTAGATGTAAAGCCAGCTGATATTATATCTGTCGAGCAGGATGAGCTTATTAAATTAATTAATTTCTAAAGCGGTTGTGGCTCGGAAATCTCCTGTGCCAATCCGGAAAAGCATTGGTGGTAACGCAATCCTCAGTCCGCATTGAAGGATGGAGCAAAAAACATCCCCAATTAAACTTTCTTCGGGGGAAGGTCAAATGCTACTGCCTCATGCTCGAAATGTCCATTATGGGAGCCGTCGCAAAAAGGCTTATTCTTCGATAATCCGCAGCGGCAAACTGAAACGATAGTTCTGCCCTGCAGTCCGTACGCCTCACCGTTTCTATCAACGATCTCGAAATCGCCTTCTATTTTTACCGATCCGTTATTGTTTATGGTAAGTTTAGTCTTTGACATTTTCTGTTATTTCAGGTAAAACTAACAGAATGAGGTGAAAGGAGGGAATTTCATTGTTATTTAGAAACATTCCGGTCCGGGAACCGAAAACTGCGCGTCATCCGTCAGCACGGTTTTATCCACAATAGCGTCTACAAACCTGGTTTCAGGTTGAAAAAACCATAATAACTACATAGAAAGAGGGAGAAGAACCGCAAGCAGAACTATACACAGGAATATCTTCTTTAACAGGGCTAGAATCTTTTCATAAAACCGGCGCCAAGTTCCAATTGGTTTCCCCTTGTGCCCTGAAGATATTCCTGATTCTCGAGCGCAGCTTTAATAAAAATTATATTGCTTGTATTAATAGACTTTCTATATCCGAGCGACACGTTGTTAGATTTAAGCTTGTAAGAGCTGCCGCCGTTGTAAAGGATATTATTCCGTTGATTATCTGGCGAGAGTCCCGTACCGATAGCCATGCTTAAATAGTCGTCGGCTCCTGCAAAATAATACCTTGTATTGAAAGAAAGCGACTGCGACACTGAATTGTTTGAAGGCGTTAGATAAGTTCTTAAATTGAACCAAAAATTTTTATGGTACTTTCCCCCTGAAATCGTGTAGATCCAGGTTTTTGTACCAAAGCTGAGCATCCTGAAGCCTGCTTCAGCTTCAAAAGCAGAAGGCAGATTTGCATAAAGAGAAAATCCGGTACGGTATTTTGGAAATATTCCTGATTCCGAATACCCCCCGCTTACATACGCATAGAACACTTTTGATATCCGGGGATAAGCGTCAAGCTCAAACTGGGTTCCATTCGTTTTGAAACGGTTTGCAAAATTGACACGCGCCGTTACAGAGCCCAAACCTGTTTGTCTGCCGAAATCTAAACTCGTTAAATGCCAGGGATCATCAAACTGCTTATCAAATGACACAAAGTCATAGCTCAGGCCAATTTTATTTCTGGATCCCTTATCACCGATCTTACCGGAAAGGGCACGGGCCTCGCTCATTTTCGGATTGAGCTTCAGGAGGGCGTTTAATGATGAATTCGCTTCCTCAAACCGCCGCAGGTCATCGAGTATCTTCGTTTTTAATAATAGTAGGCTTTCTGAAGCAGGATGGTATTTCAGACCTTCAGAAGTAATAACCAATGCTTGCTCAGAACTGTCATTCCAATACTCCAGGGTACCATATGCGAGGGAAGCATCTTCATGCCCAGGATTTTTTACCAGAACCTCTTTAAAAGCAATGCGTGCACTGTCATTCTTATCCGTCCAGGTATATAACCTCCCCAAAAATATTCTGATATCTGCGTAATCGGGGCTTTGCGCCAGCGCCTGCTTTGCAAGCACGATCGCCGCTGTAAAATTTTTATCGTCAAACGCCAGCTTCCTCGCCCTGACAAATAGCTCATCAGGATCTGTCGTCTCCTGGGCGTAAACCACGGTTGTGGAAAGCCCTGGGAGCAACATTAAATATAAAAACAGGAACGCTGTTAGTTTCAAGATCTGTCTTGCGAATAGGGCTGGGATCACAGGCTGGATGTTAAATCATTTGGTAAAGAGGCAGGCAATTTATTCTACAGGATCTCTGAATGCGTTGGCTTAATTGATGTAATATAAATAAATCCCGAGAATAATCGAAATCTATTAATAAGAGCCCATTTTATCGTTCTTTAACATATGCCCACCCATGACTTGTTAAGATATTCATATTTCACAAAGACTGTCCTTGCGAGGGGCAGCGGTTTTGCGGGCAGTGTTTCAGGCAGCTTTGTGGTAAGAAAATAAAATAGCGGAGAAATTCCTCCGCTATCATGGTGATTAAGTAATGCTTTTGAATTCTGATTCAATTATTGCTGAAATGTCCTCACATACTCGGCCAAATCATCTTTACTGCTTTGTAATTTGAACAAATCATTCAATTGAGTAAAATTAAGGGGATCAGTCATGGTCCGGTACGAGAGTTTCGCCAGTTCCAGCCTGGCAGGCTCTGCATTAATTAAGGATATTAATTGTTTTACCTGGGCGCTTGTAAAGTAATTGGCAGGATTAGCAAATATCTCCCTTTCGGCAGAAATCTTAAGGATCTGTAATAAATTACTTCGAACGCTAAGCAATAATAAGCTAAACTCACTGCTGGGCATTGGTGTTTTAACACCTGTATTGACCGCCACCCCGGTTTGCGTGCTTACGTAATTATTAAAGGCTTCCCTATTTGAGCCTGCCGTGAACAGATTGGCCAATTGGGGGAAATTAGCCGGGTCCATCACAGAACGGTAAGACATTTTAGCTAATTCAAGCCTGTCGGGCTCAGAAGTAACCAAGACCAGAAGCTGCCTTATTTGCACGGTACTGAAATAATTATTGGTATTGATGAATGCATCCCTGATCGCATCGCTTTTAAGGGACTGTGACCATTTATCGTTCACGCTAACTAATAACTGATTAAAATTGGCATCAGTCATCTGAGCTTTAACTCCAGTATTTACGGCAACTCCGCCATTTAAACGCACAAAATCATTAAACTCAGTCCTGTATGAACTGCTGGCGAACAGATCAGATAATGATCCGTAATTATTGACATCGCTCACACTCTTATAAGATAATTTAACCAAGTCCAGCTTATCACTTTCAGAATTGATCAATAATAAGAGCTGCCTGACTTGCGATGCCGTATAATAATTATTAGAACTGGCAAATGCATCCCTGATCGCTTCCCCTTTAAGGGACTGAGACCACTTATCTTTTACACTTGACAACAGCCTGCCGAAATTAGCGTCAGAAATTTGAGTTTTAACCGAGCTATTACCCTGTTGACCCTCGTTTAAACGTATAAACTCGTTGAACTCTTCCTTTTTTGACGTGCTGTTAAATATATCACTCAGCCTGGAGAAACTACCCGGATCGGTTACACCGCTGTACGACAATTTAGCAAGATCTAAACGGTCGCTTTCTGAAGTAATCCCAGTCAATAACTGCCGTATTTGAGCGCTGCTAAAGTGATTGTTTGTGTTTATAAAAGCATCTCTGATGATTTCTGCTTTTAGCGACTGAGACCGCTGATTTTGTATATTTTGAAGTAAGCGGTTAAATTCCGCCGTAGTAAGCGGAGCATGACTTCCGGACGGTGTGGTAGCTGCGGCTTCTTCACTAAATTGCACCCTGCCATTGGCGAGGACTGCAATATTCATATCATATCCCGGCCTGACAATAAAGTTATTAGAATACACCCTGGTATTTTGAGAATTGGTGTTATAGGCAGGATTGTTATTTTTTAAGCGGTATACCTTTAACGTATGCGAGCCCGTCGCCACATTATTCAGGGTTATTTTATAGTTGGGCGTATTTTTAGTGTTCGTATTCGAGAAATAGCGGTTTTCATCTATCACTATTTCATAATTACTTGTAGTTTTAGTGATTCCCCTGAACACGATGTTCACTGAACCCGTGGTTTGTGCAACCCCGGTCAAGGATAGGAAACTAACGAAGAGTAAGCTTAGTATTGATTTCATGATCTTATGATTTTTCTAACATTATAGCAATATCCAGGCCATCAAATTCCGGGGTTTAATTGAAGGCAAAACTATCTCTTATTATATTGTTATAGTATGTAACAGTTCATCCAAAAAATTACCCCTACGTTTATACATTTTAATTAAACATGTCAACAGTTAAAAAAGTCATCTCCTATACAAAACAAATCGCCCAAACCGGCTTGATCGCAAAAGGTATTGTTTATTGCTTACTGGGCTTGCTAGCTTTTATGGCCGCCTTTCATATTAATGGACAGTCTGCAGACAAGACTGATAAGGCCGGTGTTTTCGATTTTGTCCTCAAGCAAACCGGGGGTCAGATAATCCTGGGAATCATTGCTGCAGGACTTCTCTGCTATACTTTATGGCGCTTCATACAAGCATTTGCAGATAAAGATCATAAAGGAAGCGATGCCAAAGGAATAGCTACCCGGGCGAGGTATTTATTCAGTGGGTTAGTTTATGGATACCTTGCTGTGAATGCAGGTAAGCTGCTGTTAGATAAAAGCTCCGGTTCGGGCGACAATAAACAAGATTTAACTCAGGAGCTTTTGAGTAAACCATTTGGCCAATGGTTGGTCGGGATTGTAGCTGCTATATTATTGGGTGTTGGTGTTTATCAGATCTACTATGGCCTATCTGAAAAATATCGCAAGCATGCTCAAAAAGCCGGTCATAGCACCGGTAAAGAAATTTTATTAAGCGCCGGCAAGATCGGCTACACAGCACGAGGTGTGGTGTGGATTCTACTGGCATGGTTATTTTTAAAAGCTGCACTAAATGCAAATTCTTCAGAAGCCGGGGATACCTCCAAAGCACTCAGTTTTTTAAGTGAAGCAACATACGGCTCTTATTTGCTGGCGGCTGTCGGTATGGGCCTTATTTGCTACGGTTCGTTTAATTTTGTCAGAGCCCGTTATGAAAAGTTTAATTGAAGAAATATGAACTACCTGGAAACAAAAAATATGTTTGAAAACTCCAACCTGTTCTACATTATTACAACCAATATGGAAGGTAATTATACACTGTACAATTTAATCTAAGATAAAACCTCCCGGGAGCCTCCATTCTCCATTCAATAAATCTTTTTATAAACATAAACCAAATACTAATATTTTTAGCATTATGTTTGCAGTAGATTTTAATTATGAAGGTGCCGGATACAAAAAAGGATATCATTACTCAGCTGCAAAAGAGCATTTTGCTGATGCAGGGCTTTGTACCTCCGTCTGCAGGCCTTGCTGATACGGTTGGCCTTGGGGCGGTTGAGGCTGCTTTTCCCAATGCTGTTTTTCCTGCCGGTGCGATACACGAATTTTTAAGCGCGGCGCCTGAACAGGCAGCAGCGAGTGGCGGATTTATCAGCGGCATCCTTAACGCACTCATGCAGCGGGGTGGAGCCTGCCTGTGGATAAGTATATCAAGAACCCTCTTTCCCCCGGCACTGAAGGCTTTCGGCCTTGAGCCTGACCGGATTATTTTTATTGACCTGAAACGTGAAAAAGATGTGCTTTGGGCGATGGAGGAAGCGCTCAAATGCCCCGGCCTGGCTGCGGTTATTGCAGAGGTGCGGGAAGTCAGCTTTACAGAATCACGGCGGCTGCAGCTGGCCGCCGAACAAAGCCGGGTAACAGGTTTTATTCTCCGCAGCGACGCCCGCAAGCTTAGCGCAACAGCCTGTGTGGCGCGTTGGAATATTACTCCTTTGCCAAGTGAGCTGGAAAGCGGAATGCCGGGCGTCGGTTTTCCCCGCTGGAATGTCGAACTGCTAAAAGTACGTAATGGCAACCCCGGTAACTGGAAAGTGGAATGGTCGGCAGGCGGGTTTATTCCAATTCGCAAAGACCCCGTTAAAGCTATTTTACCTTTAAAAAGCCTTCGGGCGGGATAATATGCAAAAGCGCTTTGTTACGATATGGTTCCGTCATTTGCTGACTGACTGGCTGAGCCTCCGGCGGCCTGCCCTACGAGAAATCCCTTTTGTCTTTGCAGTAAAGGATCATGGCAGACTGGTGGTCACAGCCGCGAATACCCTGGCAGAAGAGCAGGGCCTAAGCCCCGGCATGGTTGCGGCAGATGCAAAAGCCATCATTCCGTCCCTTGAAGTTATAAATGACATCCCGGGGCAGGACATCAAGCTTCTTAGGGCCCTCGGCGAATGGTGTATCCGGTATACACCAACCATTGCCTTAGACGCTCCGGATGGCCTCATCCTCGACGTATCCGGTTGCGCTCATCTCTGGGGAGGTGAACGGGCTTATCTGAAAGAGATCGTAACACGTCTCAGAAGCAAGGGATATGATGTACGTGCCGCTATGGCCGATACAATCGGTACCGCCTGGGCTATCTCCCGCTTCGGGAAGCTGACACCCATAATCGAAAACAACAGACAGGCCGAAGCTTTACTTTCTTTACCTCCCGCTGCGCTGAGGCTGCAGCCTGATGTGCTGGAACGGCTGCAAAAGCTCGGGCTCCGTACTATTAATAGTTTTATTACCATGCCCCGTTCGGTGCTTCGCAGGCGTTTCGGACAGGGTCTGCTTCAACGGCTCGACCAGGCCTTAGGCAATGTAGAAGAGCCTGTACAAAGCCTGCAGCCTCTCGAGCCTTACCAGGAAAGGCTTCCCTGTTTAGAACCGATAAGAACAGCCATCGGGATTGAAATTGCTGTACAACGCTTGCTTGAAATGCTTTGTGCCCGCTTGCAGCAGGAAGGCAAAGGACTTCGCACCGCGGTTTTTAAAGGCTACCGTATCGACGGCAAAGTGGTACAGATGGAGATCGGCACCAACCTGGCTTCGCATAATACCCGCCATTTGTTTAAGCTGTTCGAACTCAAAATATCTACGCTCGAACCAGCTCTCGGTATTGAGCTCTTTATACTGGAAGCGCCCAAAGTAGAAGATATACCACCTGCGCAGGAAGCGCTATGGGCAGGGAAACCGGGACTTGAAGATACTGCTATAGCTGAGCTGCTGGACCGGCTTGCGGGTAAGGTGGGAGCCAATACGATCCATCGCTACCTGCCGGATGAACATTACTGGCCTGAACGCTCTATAAAAGTTTCTTCTTCCATCCGGGAAAAGGCGGTACTCACCTGGCGCAGCGACAGGCCCAGGCCGGTTCAGCTCTTAGCCAGACCAGAACAGATTGAAGTGACTGCGCCCATCCCGGATTACCCGCCGATGCTCTTTCGGTATAAAGGAGAAGTTCACCAGGTAAAAAAGGCAGATGGCCCCGAACGGATCGAGCGCGAATGGTGGCTGGAAGGCGGGCAGCACCGCGATTACTATCACATAGAAGATGAGAACGGGCAGCGTTACTGGCTGTTCCGGTCAGGACATTATAACGGCGGGGGGTCCGATCAATGGTTTATACATGGATTTTTTGCCTGATGAGCTACATTGAATTACAGGTAACAAGCAATTTCAGCTTCCTGCGCGGCGCTTCGCACCCGGAAGAACTGGTGGAACAGGCGGCAGCCTATGGCTATTCTGCTATCGCCATCACCGACCGCAACAGCTTTGCAGGAATCGTACGAGCCCATCTCGCCGCCAAAGCACAAGGCATCCGCCTGATACCGGCATGTCGCCTTGACATTCTGGACGGACCGGCCCTGTTAGCTTATCCTACAGACAGGGAAGCATACAGCAGGCTTTCCGGCTTGCTGACGCTGGGAAATCTCCGCGCTGAAAAAGGAAAATGCCATTTATATCGGTCGGATGTGTATTCACACAGCAAAGGCATGAAATTTATTGCAATCCCCCCCGCAGCCTTAAGCGAAATGTTTGAGTTTGAGGCATCTTTTGAGCAGGATCTCAAAGAGTACCGGGAAGCGCTCGGAAATGATCTCTATTTAGCTGCAGCACGATCTTACCAGGGTGACGATCACAAAAAGTTGTATCGCCTTTCCCAGCTATCTTCAAGGCTGAACATTCCATTGGCTGCGACTAACGATGTGCATTACCATGATCCGCAGCGCCGGGAATTACAGGATATTTTAACCTGTGTCCGGGAAAAGTGTACCATCCATACAGCCGGTTTCCGTTTACATCAGAATGCGGAACGCCACCTGAAGCCTATAGACGAGATGCTGCGCCTGTTCCGGCAGTATCCGGAAGCAATTCATAACACACAAGAAATTGCTGAAGCCTGCGAGTTTTCCCTCGACAGCCTGAAATATGTTTATCCGTTGGAGCTCACAAATAATGGTCGTACACCACACGAAGAACTGGAATTCCTTACCTGGGAAGGCGCAAGGGAACAGTTCAAAAATACAATTCCGGAGAAAGTTAAAAAGCAGATCAAAGAAGAGCTGGCCTTCATGAAAAAGAAGGACCTGGCCAATTATTTCCTGACGGTACATGATTTTGTGCGTTTCGCGAGAAGCAAAAATATCCTCTGCCAGGGCCGCGGATCGGCAGCTAATTCGGTAGTTTGTTATTGTCTGGGCATCACCTCGGTAGATCCTACCAAGTTTAAATTGCTGTTTGCCCGTTTTATGTCGGACGCAAGGGATGAACCGCCGGATATCGACGTAGACTTCGAGCACGAACGCCGGGAAGAAGTGATCCAGTATATTTATGAGAAATACGGCCGCGATAGGGCTGCCATCGTCGCAACGGTTACCCAGCTGCACTTCAAAGGCGCTGTCAGGGATGTGGCAAAGGCAATGGGGCTATCGGTGGATATCATTAACTGCCTCTCGGCTTCGGTGTGGCATTATGAAGAAGTATTTGAAGAAAAGCACCTCGCTGCACAGGGCTTTAACCCGCATGATCCGCATTTACGCAAGGCACTTGAGCTGACCAGCCAGATGATCGGGTTTCCCCGTCAGCTGGGACAGCATACCGGCGGCTTTGTGATCACCCAGGGAAAGCTATCTGATCTGTGCCCGGTTATGAATGCCCGCATGGAAGACCGCACCTGTATTGAATGGAATAAAGATGATATTGATGCCCTGGGATTTTTGAAGGTAGATGTACTGGCCCTGGGTATGCTCACCTGTATCCGTAAGGCCTTTGACCTGGCTAAAAAACATTACGATCTTGACCTCACACTGGCCAATATCCCGCAGGATGATCCGGACGTGTATGAAATGATCAGCCATGCCGATACTATTGGCGTTTTCCAGATCGAAAGCCGTGCACAGATGTCGATGCTGCCCCGCCTGCGGCCGAAATGCTTTTATGACCTGGTGATTGAGGTAGCCATCGTGCGGCCCGGACCGATCCAGGGTGACATGGTCCATCCTTATTTAAGACGGCGCAATGGTGAGGAGCCGGTGGAATATCCTTCTAAAGAGCTCGAAGAAATATTAGGCCGGACCTTAGGAGTTCCCTTATTCCAGGAACAGGCAATGGAGATCGCCATCGTGGCGGCAGGCTTCACTCCTGCAGAAGCAGATGGATTACGCCGAAGTATGGCCACGTTTAAAGCCAAAGGCCTGGTGAGCCAGTTTCAAAAAAAACTGGTTGAGGGCATGACTGCCAAAGGCTATACGCTCGAATTTTCCCTGCGGGTTTTTAAACAGCTGGAAGGTTTTGGGAGTTACGGATTTCCGGAAAGCCATGCGGCCAGTTTTGCCTTGCTGGTCTATGTGTCCTCCTGGATTAAATGTTATTACCCCGATGTATTTGCTACAGCTATACTCAACAGCCTGCCAATGGGATTTTATCAGCCTGCACAGCTCGTGATCGACGCAAAGAAACATGGCGTGGAAGTACGTCCGGTAGACATCAATTATTCCGCCTGGGATAACTTAATGGAAGAGAAGACGGGTAAGTATCACGCCGTACGCCTCGGCTTCAGGCAGGTAAACGGCCTGGGCATGGAAGATGTGGAGGTCCTGGTAACTGCACGAAGCAGCAGCTATACGAGTATAACCGGGTTAAGGGATACAGGTGTTTCGCAAGCGGCGCTGGAAAAACTGGCCGATGCAGATGCTTTCCGTTCCATCGGGCTCGACCGCCGCCAGGCCTTGTGGGAAGTATCCGCACTTTCAGACCGGCCCATTGCCTTATTTTCCGGCCAGCCCTCAGAAAGCATCCGCGAAATACAGATCTCGCTGCCCCTGATGACCGAATCGGAGCACGTCATCCAGGACTATGCCGCTACCTCTCTATCTTTAAAAGCACACCCGCTTAGTTTTGTGCGCGAGAAGCTGCGCCTCTTGCATATCCGTTCTGCTAAAGAGCTTGAAGCAGTTAAAGATGGCGATCCTGTTAAAGTTGCCGGCCTGGTGCTGGTACGGCAACGCCCGGGAACGGCCAGTGGCATTTGCTTTATTACCATTGAGGATGAGACAGGCTGCTCGAACTTAGTGGTCTTCCAAAAGCTCTTCGACCAATACCGGAAGGAGATTCTCGGCTCACGGCTGTTGATGGTGGAAGGGAAGCTGCAGCGCGAAGGCGAAGTGGTACATGTGATCGTTAAACGATGCTTTGACCTGTCAAAATTATTGCGCGGACTCACCGCAGGTGAAAAAGAAGACCTCCCCTTGCTGACACTTTCCCGCGCCGACGAAAAAACCCATCCCACCCCTGCGGATAACAGGAAACCGCAGCCCCGGGAATCTGCAAAAAAAGAGATCTTCCATGGGGGAAGGAATTTTAAATGAGATTATATTTGATATCATGGAGGAGGCTACAGCACTAGCATATCGTAAGATCATCCATATTGATATGGATGCTTTTTATGCCTCCGTCGAGCAGCGGGATAATCCCGAATACCGGGACAAGCCATTGGTAGTGGGCGGTTCACCCCAGGGTCGCGGCGGCGTGGTTGCTACTGCCAGTTATGAAGCCCGGAAGTTCGGCATACGGTCAGCGATGTCGTCGAAGCAGGCCCAGAAGCTTTGCCCGCATGCATTATTTGTACGACCAAGATTTGACGCTTACAAAGAAGCTTCCGTAAAGATCCCGCGAGATATTCAGCCGGTACACTGATCTGATTGAGCCCCTATCACTGGATGAAGCCTACCTGGATGTGACCCATGATAAGTTGAACATTGGCTCGGCTTTAGAAATCGCTCAGCAAATTAAAAACGCGATAAAAGAAGAATTACAACTGACCGCTTCCGCCGGCATTTCCATCAATAAATTTGTCGCTAAAATAGCTTCAGATATCAATAAGCCGGACGGAATAAAGTTTATCGGCCCTTCATCCATTGAAGCATTTATGGAAAGCCTGCCGGTAGAAAAATTTCATGGGGTGGGTAAAGTAACCGCAGCGAAAATGAAAAATATGGGCCTGCATACCGGTGCAGATCTAAAGAATTTACCAGAGAGCGAACTGATCCGGAAGTTCGGGAAAGTTGGGCATTTCTATTATAACATTGTCCGGGGCATTGATGAGCGCGCAGTGCAGCCACACCGCGAAACAAAGTCGCTAGCAGCTGAAGACACCTTTGCTTACGACCTTACTTTGCTGGAAGAAATGGAAGCTGAACTGGATAAAATAGCCGGAACCGTCTACGAGCGTTTACAAAAAAAAGGTCTGAAAGGCCGTACCATAACCCTTAAGATAAAATACAGTGATTTTACGCAGATCACCCGTAATCGGTCGTTTACGGAACCACTATGCGACCTCGAAACCATCAGCGCCACAGCCAAAGAATTACTGGCGGCCACCTCGCCTGAAGATGAAAAGATCCGTCTCCTCGGTATTTCATTATCCAATTTCGGGGAAATAGAAACCAGGCGGAAGAATGAAATAAGGACAGGTCAGCTGAGGCTTTTTTAACCCGGCTACGGAATTATTTGATGTTATGAGTCGAGTAGGCAAGGGCATTTCAGCCCAAGCCTCTCACAAGCACTGTGCGTGAAAGTCTCCCTTCACACAGCGCTTCCGAAATCGGGATCTCTC
>JBBJNR010000063.1:0-19838 GCA_037719315.1 Daejeonella sp. | reverse complement strand
CTTTCTTTTTAATCCAATATTCTTATATCGAACTCACGTTAACTTAATAGCATTGGTAGCGCTATACCCAGAACCCGCATCCGTAATCGCTCTCCCGGTAATCGTTGGAAATGCATCTACAAGATCCTGGGAAGGGCTTGTGGAACCGCTGCTTGTATAGAGATCAGATACATAGCCGGATGGCGAGTTAGCTCTTTCGAGGTTCAGATTGCGCGCTTGCTGAAACGCCAGAATAACTTCCTTGTCACTCCGGGTAATAAATGCATTTACAAAACTTGCATTTAAAGCATAATAGGTTAAATCAATTACGGCCTTTGAAGCGGCTGCAGCGGCCTGCCACTTGGCAAGATCATTGGAAGGATTATTTAAGGGGCTCGCTGCGTAAAGAAGTATGCGGGCCTTAAGCGCCAAGGCCGCGCCCTCGGTGATTCTTCCGACCTGCACGGCAGACACAGGTTCTTTAGGTAAGAAACCGCTTATCGCATCGCACTCGCTTACGATATACTGTACACACTCCGCGTAGGTATTCCGGGGAATATTAACGCCATCATTGAGTGTTAGTACTTTATCAGAAAGCAGAGGAACGCCCCCATAGCGTTTGGTCAATTCAAAATAACTCATGGCGCGAATGAACCTCGCTTCGCCCTTCCAGGATTGCTTAGTCGCAGCGGCCACCGGGACTACATCTACTTTAGAGAGAAATTGATTAACTCTATAGATCGCTGTATAATTATCCTGAAATGAATCATCCACTAGTTGTGAAGAGCTTTGGAGACCTTTCGATAGCAGATAAATATTGCTGGATAGCTTTGAAGAAACACCATCATCAGTTGCGGCATCTAAAAAGGCTCCATCAATCCGGTTGTAACCTTTCGGCAAAAAAGTATAAAGGTTAGTTAATGCCTGATCGGCAAAGAATCCATTAATATCCTTGCCATCGTAAACCAAGTCTTCAGTCCTGGCTTCAACGGGCACTTCTTCATACTTTTTACAAGCGATCTGAACCACGCTAATAACACAAAGGATAATGTAAAATTTATATTTTTTTATAGTGAACATAATTGATCTGCTTTTATAATTTCAATGATAAACCGCCATTAATTATACGCTGAAGCGGATACTGCCCTGTATAATCTTCCGGATCTGAGTCCTTATATTTTGAGAATGTTGCCAGGTTCTGACCGTTCACAAAAAGGCGTAATCCTTTTATTACAGATGAAGGAAGAATATTATTGTTGAAGGTATATCCGATTTCAAAATTCTTTAAGCGGATGTAACTGGCATCCTGAACATATAGTGACGATGTTAGGTAATTATTCACTTCGTTTTGAATGGTTACCCTTGGAAGTGTAGCTGACGTATTTGACGCTGTGTAACGGTTTAGATTATAAGCATAGGCCTGCCCCCTGCCATTATCGTTAAAAGGAAACTGATAATTACCAGTAGTTAGAATATCCCTGTTCTGAACTCCCTGAAAAAGGACATTCATATCAAATCCTTCAAACTGAAGACCCAGATTAGCTCCAAAATAAACCAGGGGCTTATCGTTGCCAATAATAGTCTGGTCCAGCACAGTGATCTTTCCATCTCCATTCAAATCTTTGTACCTCACGTCTCCGGCTGATGGCTGGAATCCCTCAAGGCTTGGGGAAGTCAGGTTACTTGAAGAATACAAACCTTCAGCAACATATCCCCTGATCTGATTTACAGGGTTTCCGGTTCTTTCCAAATAGCCGAAGGGTTGTGCAGGTTCATCATTAAAAAGTACACGACTACTCACGCTCGATATATTACCCGATAATGAATAACGGAGCTTTCCTGCATTAGATGCCCACCCAGCATTCAACTCAACTCCCGAATAGCGGCTTTTACCGATATTTTCCAGGGGGTAGGTATTGCCAAATAGAGCTGAAGCGTTGCCCCTGGATTGCAGCATATCATACTGACTGCTGTTAAAGTAGTCGGCACTTAACCATCCGCGCTGATTGCTGAAAGACAGATCCATACCCAGGTTAAATTTCCGGGCTTTTTCTGTAACTCTATCGGGATTAGCAATAGCACCTTGCGAAATAGATGCCGTGCTTGTAGCACCGGTTCCGAATATATAGGCTGAGCCGTTTGAATAAGTTTGTCGCCAGAGATAATATCCCGGATCAGCATTCCCCACCTTCGCATAAGAAGTACGGAGCTTTAGCTCATTAAGAAATTTATTTTCTTTCAAAAAGTTTTCGTTATGAAGATTCCAACTGACTCCAGCACCAGGATAGAAATCGGCTTGCTTGCCGGGTGCAAACCGGTTGTTCGCGCTGTAAGCTGCTGCAAGCTCTAAATTAAACCTATTATCAAGACTATAATTAATCCTGGTGGAAACACCCTGGTAAACTTGATTCAACGTGTTATTAAACTGGCCGTTATCATAACTTGCAAGAATTATGGCGCTGAAATCGTTATTGTTCCAGCTTCGCTCTAATCCACCTGAGAACTCCAGGTAGGTTTGCTGAAATCGAGCCTGAATCGTAGTAGAATTAGGCTGCTCCGAAATGGTACTTACTCTTAAAAAATTGGTTGTATCGCCTGTGACTGGATAGTTGAAAGCATTATAGTTTTTCGACCGGTTAATTCTTTGCTCATAAGATGGTGAATACGATAACAGCGCTTTTATCCACGAACCGCTGACAAGTTTGTCAAGCTTTTGTTTGAGGCTTACGTTCACTGCCGCTGCTTGAAGATTGTTTTTTAAATAGCCGCTTCCTACGGTTTCAGCATAGGGGTTGTTAGGGTATTCACGTGTTCCACCAAATGTCCCCCGAAAATTGTTAACAGGGGTGGCATTGCTGGGAGTGCCTAAAAGGCTTGAAAATACAGATTGGAATCCCACGCCCGGTTGAATAAAGTCCTGAATATTCCCTACCAGATTTAAATTAGCTGTCAAATTTTTATCAATGTTCAATTCGATATTAGAGCGGAAGATATATCTGCTGAAATTGACATTGGTACCGTATGAATTCGCAGGATCTTCTTTAAATAGTCCGGCTTGGTTTTGATAGTCTAAGGAAAGAAAATACTTTACATTGGTATAATTTCCACCTGCGTTTAAGGTATAACGCATCTGGGGTGCATTTCCCCTTAGAATTGTGCTCTGCCAATCAACATTTGGGTAAAGGAAAGGATCCGTACCGTTTTTGTACCCATCCAACTGTGCCTGAGTGTAAACTGCAGGCAAACCCGAGTTGATTCTGGCCTCATTGTAAAGCGAAGCATAGTCGAATGCGGAAAGTGCCTTTCTCATACCGATAGCGTTTTGTACACCACCCTGAGCAGTAAATGATACGAAAGAACCAGGATTTACACTTTGCTTACGAGTTGTAATCATTAATACCCCGTCCATTGATCTGTTCCCAAGCATTACCGTCGACAAGCCGTCTTTCAACAATGTAACCGACTCGATCTGTTCAGGATTGAGGGATAATTCATTATAAACTTCATTATACCGTGGAACTCCATCAATGATAATAAGGGGCCTGCGTCCCCTCAAACTCAGTTCAGTATTATCATAACGTGGTGCGCCATTCGATTGACTGGCATTCAAACCGGCAAGATGCCCTGCGAATGCATTACTTAACAAGGATACAGGTGAGCTTTCAAGCCGCTTGCCATCAAGGTAGCCTATAGATTGGACTAATTTATCTCTTGTTTGGTCACCATATAAAACGTTTAGTTTTACTGGCTGAAATATTTGCCTGACATCATTCTCCCGCTTTATTGCAGTATCTATCCGGAGGCTGTCCTGAGCCTTCGCGTCAAAGCTGCAGCCGAATAAAATTAATGATGAAAAAGCGCACAAAACGATGATATTGTACAAAGGAAGTAAAAGTTTTCTCATAGAGATTTTCTTTATAAACGATTTTGATTTGTATGCTTAAAAATGATTAGTAACTAATGAGAGACATTCAAATCAGATTGATACCATTCCGTCCGGTGATTATTTCAGGAAAGTCGAACCAGATTGAACTGAATCAACATAGGTGTGTCCAGGCACGTGGACACTGGTCTCACATTACTAAAATGGCTTAAGATTAAGTGTTTTTCACAATTGGTAGATTAAATATATGGAACAATTTTACGATACCCATATTAATTCTTCATTAAGAAAAGAATATTTTGAAACTATTGAGTGATATAACGAAAGGTGTTTCACCGGACGGAGCCTTCTAAATCGACGGCAGGTTTTAAAAAAGACTACCAAACAAAAAGGCAGCCAGGGGTTATCCTAAAGCATCAAAATACTATTGATATCTGTCTATCGGGTTTTATTCTTTTCTCTTATCTGTTTCAACATTAGCGCCATTTTTTTGACCTCTTCCGGATACTTTGATGCGAGGTTGGCCTTTTCACCAATGTCGGTCTTTAAATTGTAAAGCTGAGGCTGGGCGAGATTTCCAAGCTCAGTATTAGTAAGCATACTCATCTTAGGTCCGTTACTTGGTTCTATATATTTCCAGTTGCCCTGGATCAAGCTCAGGGTATTGTTGATTGATTGCTGAACAAGATACTCACGGTTCTTAGCAGCTCCAAGCAACGTACTCAGACTGTTGAAGCTATCAGGTGCATTATCGTTTGATAGGTTCTGTCCGGTCAGAGAAGCAAGCGATGCGTAAAGATCAACCTGACTGAATAGTGCGTTCGAAACCGTTCCTGCCTTAATTTTTCCAGGCCATTTTACGATAAAAGGGATGTGCGTGCCCCCATCAAAAGCGCTGTACTTACCACCCCTACGATTCCCTGAAGGAGTGTGCCCGTTGAGTAAGGGAACCGCATTGTCCTGATACCCGTCATCTACAACAGATCCGTTATCGCTGCTAAAAATAAGCATTGTTTTGCCGGTGATCTTTAAACGTTCCAAAGTTTTCAAAACTTCACCCACGGTCCAGTCGAGCTGGAGGATTGCGTCGCCCCGCGGTCCCATACCGCTTTTGCCAACAAATCTGGAATGAGGAACTCGGGGAACATGGATGTCGTGGGTTGCGAAATATAGAAAGAATGGCTTTTCCTTGTTTTTCTCAATGAACGTAAGTGCACGATTGGTAAAAACGTCTGCCATATCTTCGTCGATCCAGCGAGCTTTATTCCCGCCACTCATCCAGCCTATTCGGCTAACGCCATTAATTATCGTTGCGTCATGACCATGCGAATATTTCATTTTCAGTAACTCAGGGTTTTCTTTTCCTGTAGGATCATTCCCAACTTTTTCTTTGTAGGAAACGATAATCGGATCAGATGGATCAAGATCAACAATGCGACGATTCTCCATGTAAACGCAAGGCACGCGGTCAGCTGTGGCCGGCATCATAAAACAATAATTAAATCCAATCTCCAGCGGACCGGGCTTAATGTCACCATTCCAGTCCGGTCCTCCCTGCGGCCCAAGGCCCAGGTGCCATTTTCCCACAACTCCTGTTTGATAGCCAGCCTTTTGAAGCATGCCGGGAAGCGTGACTGTTTCAGTTGGGATTATCAGCGCCGCATCTCCGGGAGCGATGCCGGTTCCTGTCTTTCTCCATGCGTATCTGCCGGTCAAAAAAGAAAACCTTGATGGTGTGCAGGTAGCAGAGGTTGCATAAGCATTTGTAAAACGCAATCCGCCGCTTGCAATCTTGTCAATATTCGGGGTTTTAACTTTGGTTGCACCATTCGAGCTAATATCGCCATAGCCTACATCATCGGTGTAAATAATTATAATATTAGGTTTGGAAGGCTTTTGCTGAGATTTTGCTGGCGGGCAGATAAGCGCGAAACACGAAATTGCTGCAATAAAAAATTTTGATAGGATGCTCATCATTCTAATTCAGGTTATGTGGGTCTTTAATAATACGTGTTTCAACTTTTCCCGGACTTGTCTTCTTTTGTTCATTATAGTCAGGATTAGGCCTTGGATCCTGGGCAGATACTTTCTTTTTCCATTTAACCAGCCTTTCATACATGACAGCTGCCAGAGCCGATTCCTTTAAAACCATATTATTTGTTTCGCCGATATCATTTTTCAGATTATACAATTCTTTGCTTCCAGTCTCATAGGAATAAATAAGTTTCCAATCACCCTGTCTGATGGCACTGTGGGGTGTCCCTCCTTCAGGATGATAATGCGGGTAGTGCCAGAAAAGCGCCTTGCGATTTAATTTACCTGAACCGGTAAGCAAAGGCAAAATATTAACGCCATCAATATTTTGTGCTTTAGTGATCGGAGCTCTGCCCAGTGCAGCCAGGGTCGGAAAGAGATCTGTACCAATTATTGGAACATCCGAAACGCTGCCTGATTTTATCTTACCCCTCCAGGAAAATATAGCTGGTACCCTTGTACCTCCTTCATAATTACTCCCTTTTCCCATCCTTAATGGAACGTTTGATGTTATTCGGTTGTTAATATTATTCCTCCCGCCAATCAGGCCGCCGTTATCGCTCGTGAAAATGATCAGGGTGTTTTCCGCAATTCCCAGCTTATTTATTAAGGCTATGATACGGCCTACACTTTCATCCACACTTTTAATCATAGCAGCATAGGTAGGGTTTATATGATTGGCGCCCGGAACTATCTTCGATCTGAAATATTCAACCTCAGATTTTCTGGCCTGTAGTGGCGTATGAACGCCGTAAAAAGGCATATATAAAAGAAAAGGCTGCGCCTTTTTATCGGTGATAAACTTTTCAGCTTCGATAGTCAGACGGTCAGTTAAATATTCACCTTCCGGGCCGTCTTTCAATCTGGGAATATTATAGGGAGAAAAGTAGCTGGGCGGTTGCCCCTGGTAAGTACCTGCAATGTTCAGATCGAAACCCTGCTTTTCCGGATAATATATGATATCATCCCCTAAATGCCATTTACCTATTGAGGCGGTTGTATAGCCTTGCTCTTTTAAAACTTCTGCGATTGTCTTTTCCTTCAGAGGCAAAAATTGTGTCCAGTCAGGGGGGAGAAACTTTGCATAGGGCACGTCATGGCCTGTAATCCAATCGGTGATGCGAAGCCTTGCCGGGGATTTACCAGTCATTATACTTGCCCGGGATGGTGAACAAACAGTGCAGGCGGAGTATGCATCAGTAAATTTCATACCCGATTTAGCAAGGAGGTCTATGTTTGGTGTCTCGTAGAATGAGCTTCCATAGCAGTTCAGGTCTGTCCAGCCCATATCGTCCACGACCATTAAAACCACGTTTGGTTTTTGCTGCCCGGATGCTTCGCAACCGAGTGCTAAAAGGATACATACAAAGGTGATCTTAATGTGGTTCATCAGTAAAACTTTAGTAGGCGATGCTTATAATAGAGACATAAAAACTTAATAAATACTAACGAAATCAAATTAAGAGTTAAAAGGGACGTAAACAAATTTGAAGGAGCTTATTCAAAAAACAGTAAAACAGGTCGATGCAGGCCCATCATTATTAACATCAGATTATGACTTTTTCTTCAGCACCATCTTGAAATGCTGGATACCTGCCTCCTCAAACTGCGGACCTTCTTTTATAAACCCAAACTTTTCGTACAAGCCAATAGCTGTGAGTTGAGCGTTCAGATATATATAGTGTGCATCTTTTGGCAAATTGTCCAACACCGTCTGAACTAAAGCCTTCCCCATTCCATATCCACGAAATTCTTTCAAAACAGCAAAGCGCTCAAGCTTGTAGCCTTTGTCAGTCATTCGCCATCGTGCAGCTCCCGCGGGAATATCGTTTACCGATCCAAGGAAATGGGTGGACTCTTCCTCGAATTCCCATTCAAGTTGCGGCGGGCAGTTCTGCTCGTCAACAAACACCTTTCTGCGGATCGCGAAAACCTGATCGAGTTCATGCTTCCCGATAACCTTTTTTACATTTACTTTATTTTGCATTTTTATCTGTAGGAGCTTCAGGTTTTTTGGACGTTTTTACCGATGGTTCCGAATTAAGTCCTTTCCCGGAATTAACTACCTTGGACTTTGCAAAGGCTTTTTTGCTGGCCTGTTTAATATCATTGATCTTTTTTGCTGCATCGATAGAGTGAGACGCGTGAATATTGTCTTCCTCTTCGGCAAGTTCCGAAAGTTTCTCATAGAATTGATGAAGTCTGTCGAGCTCATCTTCAGTCATATCTTCAAGATCAACCATTCTATTGCTCGCACGCTCATTAGCAGCAATAAGTTCGTTCAACTTTAGCTGAATTGCCTTGCCATCTTTATTCTGCGATTTCTGAATCAAAAACACCATCAGGAAAGTGATGATCGTAGTTCCAGTATTGATGACCAGCTGCCACGTTTCCGAAAAGTTAAAAAATGGCCCGGTGGCTGCCCAGGCAATAATAATTAAGAATGCTCCTGTAAAGGCATAAGAACTCCCGGCCCAAGACGTTATTTTATTGGATAACTTTTCGAAATAACTGAGTTTCTTCTTATTGCCCATAGTTATCCATTAATTTAAATAATCTGCCATCTGACTTAAATAAAAAATCCAACCCGAAGGTTGGATCTGTTATTTAACACATTAAAGTTTGTCATTTGCATTGATACAATTCAGATCGTCAAATGCCTGCGTGAGGCGTTTTACAAAAGTTTCCTCACCTTTTCTGAGCCATACACGCGGATCATAGTACTTTTTATTTGGAGAATCTTCGCCATCTGGGTTACCGATCTGACTTTGAAGAAATGCCTCTTTAGATTGATAATAATCCTTGATACCTTCCCAGAATGCCCATTGCATATCTGTGTCGATATTCATTTTAATAGCGCCATAAGAAATAGCCTCCCGAATTTCTTCTTTCGAAGAACCCGATCCGCCGTGGAATACAAAATTTACTGGTTTTTCTTCATTTTTATTAAACTTCTTGCGGACAAAATCCTGGGAATTTTTGAGGATCACCGGCTGCAATTTCACATTTCCAGGCTTATAAACACCATGCACATTACCGAATGCGGCAGCAACCGTGAATTTATCGCTTATGCTGTTTAATTCTTTATAGGCATAAGCTACTTCAGATGGTTGTGTGTATAATTTAGCGCTGTCTACATCACTGTTATCCACACCATCTTCCTCGCCGCCCGTAACCCCCAGTTCAATTTCCAGGGTCATGCCCAGGGGCTTCATCCGGCTAAGATATTTCTTGCTGATCTCTATATTTTCTTCAATTGATTCCTCAGAAAGGTCGAGCATGTGCGACGAAAAGAGAGGCTTCCCGTGCTGAGCAAAGAATTTTTCACCATGATCCAATAGGCCGTCTATCCAGGGAAGAAGCTTTTTTGCGGCATGGTCTGTATGCAATATAACTGCAACACCATAATGTTCCGCTAGCAGGTGCACGTGCTGCGCAGCGGATACACCACCCAGGATAAAAGCCTGATGGTTATCATTATTAAGGGATTTGCCAGCATAAAACTGCGCTCCCCCGTTTGATAACTGGATAATTACCGGAGAATTAACTGCTTTGGCAGTCTCCAAAACAGCATTTATAGAATTTGTACCAATAACATTTACTGCAGGGAGGGCAAATTGATGTTTTTTAGCCGCTTCAAATAGTTCCTGAACCGCATCACCGTGTAGTACTCCTTTTAATTGCTTTAAGTCCATTCGTTTAGTTTAATGATTAAAGACCGAAATTAGGAAAAATAGGCTCAAATTCAAGTAATTGACTAAGAATTCCTGTGTATGTACAAACATTTAATCCAATCGTTTTGTGTGCCCTTTGCTTTCTTAAAATTTTTGTTTCTTTGTACGGTATACATATATCCAAAATGGCCTGGTTTAAAAGAGAAAAAAAGGGGATAATAACTTCTACCGAAGAAAAAAAAGAGACACCAGATGGCATGTGGAACAAATGTCCATCCTGTAAAAAGCCTCTGCATTATGCTGAACAGGTCGAGAATAGATACGTTTGCCATTACTGTAATTATCATCTTAGGATAGGGTCAAAAGAATATTTCGAGATCCTGTTCGATGAAAATCAGTTCACCGAGCTATTTGCCAATCTCCGCTCAGGTGATCCGCTTGACTTTACAGACACTAAAAAATATACTGATCGACTCGAAGAAAGTTATCAGAAAACGGGACTAAACGATGCGATACGGGCCGCCACAGGCAACCTCGGCGGCCAGGAACTTGTGGTGGCCTGTATGGATTTTAATTTTATCGGAGGTTCAATGGGATCAGTTGTGGGCGAAAAGATCGCCAGATCAATTGACTACAGCATGGAACACAAGATCCCCTTTATGATGATTTCCAAATCCGGAGGGGCAAGAATGATGGAAGCCGCATTCTCATTAATGCAGATGGCTAAGACATCGGCCAAGCTTGCCCTGTTAAGCAAGGCTAAACTGCCCTACATATCATTACTGACCGATCCGACAACTGGAGGAGTAACTGCATCTTATGCAATGCTTGGCGATATTAATATTTCAGAACCAGGCGCACTGATCGGTTTTGCCGGCCCCAGGGTTATTAAAGAAACCATCAAAAAAGATCTTCCAAAAGGCTTTCAAACAGCCGAATTCGTTCTTGAGCATGGGTTCCTTGACTTTATTGTAGACAGAAGGCAAATGAAAGCGAAACTGGCCTCCTTTTTGAAAATGGTCAAATAACAGGCAACTAGTGAATAGTCCTTTTTAATTCGTAATTTTTAATTATTTAGCTCCTCATACGCCGCCGTCAGGCTCCTCTCTATCCCCTGTCCCTGATAATCAGGTGCTCCCGGAATAGTGGTGGATTTTAAGATCTGCTCCTTAGTTTTGCCTGCTTTCTTCTCGTTTGAAACAAATAAAAGAAGTTTTTCAAGATAATTCTGCATGGACCGAAGTTCTTCCTTTTTACCGGTAACTTTTTCCGGATCCAGTGCGTGCCCGAAAATGAAAAGTGTGTCTGAATCAAATTTGGTAATGGCCTTATCGAGAACCCGGATCCAGCTTTGGATATTGGCACCTGCTGTCCGGTCTATAAAAGGAAATCTCTTATTAAACATCAGGTCACCCATGTGGGCAACATTTGCATCTTGAAAATGAATGATGGCATCACCGTTGGTATGGCCGGCGCCAAAATATTGAACATTGATATTTTGAGATCCTACTTTGGTCTTCCACCGGTCATTAAAAACGGTATCGGCGAACAATTGTTTGTCTTCAGATTTTTGGGCGGCGGCTGTCGCACGATGATTGATCAGGCAGTTAGCATGACCTATGACATGTTCAGCAATACCTTTGAAAGCCATATTACCACCGGTATGATCTCCATGGTGATGTGTATTGATCAGATACTTAAACGGGCCGGCAGATTTCTTCTTTAACTCCCCGATAATATGTGCCGCAGTATTTGGAAATTGTGAGTCAACCACAACCATACCTTCTTTGTTCATCATCCAGCCAATGGTGCCGCCCTGTTCTGTGAAGATCCCGACATCGCCCCGGACGATGCTCATTTTAAAAGGTGCCTGAGCTATAAAATTCGCCAGACTTTTGTTCTGCAACAAAGCCAGCGTCCCCAGGGACATTCCGGCACTCTGAATAAATGTTCTGCGTTTCATTAAAAATTTTTATTAAAAATACTGATTATGAAGCAAATAAAAATCCCGCTTTCGCGGGATTTATTATGGGCCTGAATAAAGCCTTAAGCTATTAAAATTAAATTGTTCCTGGCTCATGATCCGGACCTAATGAATCGTTTGTCCGGCCATGCTTCCGGTCAGCGAAATTGGCTTTGTCGAGGTCTACGCTTGAGGTTGATTCGTCATCCTTAACACTTTTCACCTTTTTATGGGCCGGATTCTGACTTACATCAGAAGGATTAGTACTCCTGTTTGTCTTGTTTTCATTTGCAGGTTTCATGACTTCAAATTTTGGTACACTATATTAATGCTCATATACCCTATTTTGTTTCAGGAAAACGCACAATACTATATAGATTACTTGCCGGCGGGCACTTTACAGATCTCTTTTACTTTCGCTATAACAAAATCAATCTCTTCCTTTGTATTGTATTTACTGAATGAAAATCTTACAGCGGGCCGTTCAGAGCTAGCCTGAATACCGTTTAGCACGTGCGATCCAATATTGGTACCGGAACTGCAGGCGCTACCCCCCGAGGCAGATATCCCGGCAATATCGAGGCTGAACAGCAGCATTTCGGCCATATCCATCTCCGGGAAGGAAACATTCAAAACGGTATAAAGACTTTTCCCGGGGTCAGTTTCACCGTTAAAATCAATGCCCGGAATGTTCTCCCTTAGCCTGGCTATCATGTAAGACTTAAGGCCCTGTATATATTCGTGGTGTTGTTCCATTTCCAAATAAGCTATCTCAAGAGACTTTGCCAGTCCGACTATCCCATACACATTTTCTGTTCCGCCACGCATATTACGCTCCTGGGCGCCTCCGAAGATCAATGGACTGATCCTGACCTTATGGTTGATATACAGGAAGCCGACACCTTTTGGTCCGTGCAATTTATGAGCTGCACATACCAGGAAATGCACTTTAAGCTTACTCAGATCATGAGGGTAATGACCCATTGTTTGCACGGTATCACAATGAAAAATGGCATTATATTGCTCGCAAAGGTTGCCTATAGCTTCGATATCATTTATGGTACCTAATTCGTTATTGGCATGCATCAGCGAAACAAAGCTTCTCTCATCCGTGTTAAGCAAACTTTCAAGATGCCCCAGGTCCACATTTCCTTTGCTATCAATATTGACGTAGCTCAGTCTGATGGATCCGCTTTTTTCCAGTGCCTGAAGGGTATGAACTACGGCATGATGCTCTATCGAAGAAGTAATTGCATGCTTTATCCCATAATCTGTAATACCACTCCTGATGGCCATATTATCGGCCTCTGTACCACCGGAGGTGAAGAAAAATTCTGCGGGGGATGCATGCAGTAAGCTGGCGATTGATTTGCGGGCCTTTTCAATGACGGTACGCACTTCCCTGCCATGGGCGTGAATGGAAGAAGGGTTACCATACTGCGTTTCCATCACTTCATACATCGCCTTTAAAACATCCTTATCTACCGGCGTGGTAGCAGCATTGTCAAAATATACACGCATTAAGCCATTCTTAGTATTTCCGTAATATCAGATATGATCTTTTTAGCCAGGTTATCCGCAGCAGTTTCGGAACTGCTCTCAGAATAAATGCGAATTATGGGTTCGGTGTTTGATCGCCTGAGATGGACCCATTGTTTGTCAAATTCTATTTTCAAGCCATCTATCGTGCTGTGGGGTTGATCGGCATATCTCTTCTCCACTTCCAGCAGCAAGGCATCTATATTCATATCCGGAGTAAGGGTGATCTTATTTTTTGAGATAAAATATGCTGGATAACCGGAGCGTAAAACCGAAACTAATTTACCTGTTTTCGCAAGGTGGGTCAGAAATAATGCGATCCCAATCAAAGCATCCCTTCCATAATGTGATTCAGGATAAATAATACCGCCATTACCCTCTCCCCCGATCACAGCGTTGGTTTCTTTCATTTTATTGACCACATTCACTTCTCCTACAGCCGCAGCATTGTAAACGTTGCCATTACTTTCTGTTATATCCCTTAAAGCACGCGTGGAGGATAAATTTGAGACCGTATTTCCGGGTGTATTCTGAAGGACATAGTCTGCGACTGCTACCAGGGTATACTCTTCCCCAAACATGGAACCATCTTCCGATACAAAACATAAGCGGTCCACATCAGGATCTACGGCTATTCCCAGATCAGCCTGCTTAGAGACAACTTCCCTGGCCAGGTCGACCAGATTTTCGGGCAGTGGCTCCGGGTTATGAGGAAAATGTCCATCCGGCTGGCAATAAAGCTCGTAAATAGTTTCAACACCCAAAGCTTTCAGGAGCGCTGGCACAAATATCCCGCCGGAAGAATTAACGCAATCAATCGCAATCTTAAAACCTGCTTTACGGATCAGCCCGGCATCTACCAAAGGCAGGGCAAGTACCTTATCAATATGCTTCTTGAGGTAGGTATCATCATAAGTAACTATGCCCAGAGTGTTAACATCAGCGTATTCCAGTCCCGGCTCCTCCGCCATCGTTAAAACCTGCTGTCCGTCTACATCTGTTATAAATTCACCTTTATCATTCAACAACTTAAGGGCATTCCATTGTTTCGGGTTATGGCTTGCGGTTAATATGATCCCCCCACCTGCATTTTCATCCGGAACTGCGATCTCAACCGTGGGCGTCGTAGACAAGCCGATGTCCACAACATCAATTCCGATGCTCTGAAGTGTTCCAACCACCAGGTTTCTAACCATTTCACCTGAGATGCGGGCATCCCTGCCGATAACAATTTTATTCTTTCCGGTATTTTGCACCACCCACTTCCCAAAAGCCGCAGTATATTTTATAATGTCAGGTGGCGTTAGGCCATCACCGGCTATTCCTCCTATGGTACCCCGTATGCCGGAAATTGATTTAATTAAAGTCACGATGCTTGATTTATGAAAGGTTCAAAAATAACAATTACATTCTATACCCGCGCTGTAAAACACTAAATGTATATATTTGACATTCAATTATGATGTGCATATATGCCTAAGAAGTGGTTTCAAAACTGGTTTAATTCGCCTTATTATCACATCTTATATCAGCAACGCAATGATGAGGAGGCAGAATTTTTTATAGATAATCTCTGTGCTTATCTGAAACCAGTACTTAATGCACGGCTATTGGACATAGCCTGCGGGAGGGGAAGACATTCTGTCTATCTGAACAAAAAGGGATACGATGTAACTGGTATTGACCTCTCCTTTTCCAGTATCAGGTTTGCACAGCAGTTTGAGAACGAAAAACTGCATTTCTACGTTCATGATATGCGATATCTGTTTTATATCAATTACTTTGACATCGCTTTTAACCTCTTTACAAGTTTCGGATACTTCGAAAGTGAAAAAGATCATGTGAATGCCTTGAAAACATTCCGGAAATCGCTAAAGAAAAACGGAATTCTTGTGCTTGACTATTTCAACAGCGAAAAGATCATCCGGAACCTGACACAGCAGGAGGTAAAACATGCCGATGGGATCGATTTTTACATCAGTAAAAAGGTTGCCGCCGGAAAAATCGTAAAAAGTATTTCTTTCGAACATAAAAACAAGGATTTCTCTTTTAAGGAAGAGGTAAAGGCATTTAATTTAAAAGATTTTAAAAAAATGTTTGAAAAAAGCGGGTTTAAGGTACTGGGGCACTTTGGAGATTATTCCTTAAACCCTTACGACGAGCTTAGATCTGACCGCTTAATCTTTATTTGCAGTAAGGCCGATGCTTGAACAACTAAATCAATTCGATCAAAGCCTGTTTTTTGCTATTAATCAGGGCCTTTCAAATCCATTTTTCGACTGGCTGATGCCCCATTTAAGGAACAGGTATTTCTGGACACCGCTATACCTGTTTCTGCTTATATTTTTTGCCAGGAATTATGGCAAACAGGGGTGGTTGCTCCTGGTGTTTATGGGACTGGCCTTTGGCTTCAGTGACTACTCGGCTTCCTCAATTATCAAGCCCGCATTTGAACGCTTAAGACCATGTAATGACCCTGAAATAAAAGCTGATGTTAATAGCCTGATAGCATGCGGAACGGGATTTAGTTTCCCGTCGTCGCATGCTGCCAATCATTTCGCACTGGCGGTCTTTCTTATCATCATGTTCTATGAAAAATGGAAGCCGATCATTTTATTGGGATTGCTTTGGGCATCCTCCATTAGCTTCGCACAAGTATACGTCGGAGTCCATTATCCTGGTGATATTATGTTCGGGGCCCTATTGGGAGGAATGATAGGATATGTTATGAGCACTATTTTACTTCAGTTGAAAATATTTAAGGGATGGAAAGCTGGGAACTGATCTTACTTTTTGCCAGCGCTTTTCTGGGCGGGCTAGGCATATTTATTTTTAAGAATGATAATTCAAACAGGTTAAAACTGGTTTTGTCTTTCAGCGGGGCATATTTATTTGCCATTACTGTTTTGCACCTGATGCCCGACGTTTACAGCCCGGGCGATCCGCAGATTGGCCTTTTTATACTTGGCGGATTTCTTCTTCAGATCCTCATGGAACAATTCTCTGAAGGAATTGAGCATGGGCATATCCACAAGCATAATCATGCGCATTATGCATTCCCTTTGGGTATCATGATCAGCTTATGCCTTCATGCGTTTCTTGAAGGCATGCCTTTGGCCAAAGGATCCCATAAAGAGCTTGTGTTCGGTATCGCGCTTCATCATATTCCGGCCGCATTTGCGCTGGGAAGTGTTCTGTTGGAAAACCGCTCCGGCAGAACTAAGATTATTTCCTTACTGGCGGTGTTCGCATTGATGAGTCCCCTGGGATATATTTTCAGCTATCTTATCGGGAAAGGCTCTATTGGAGATGTGAGCGGTTATTTTGACCGTATCATGGGTGTTGTTATCGGGATCTTCCTTCATATCTCCACCACGATCCTGTTCGAATCCAGCGTAGATCATAAATTTAATTTAAAAAAATTTATTGCAGTATTATCAGGAGTAAGTATCGCTCTCTTAGGCTACTTTGTACACTAGATAATTACGAATTAAAAATTACGAATTACGAATTGGCAAATCGGATATCGTAATTATTTTACCCTCTCATTTTATCGAGTAGTGAACTTAATAGTTCTGCTTCCTCATCACTGATGTTCTCCTTCAAAATATCACTTGAAGACAGCTCAGAATCCAGTTTCAGAAGTATTTCCAATCCTTTGGAGCTTATGCGGATATCAACGGCACGCCGGTCCTTGTCGTTTATACATCGCTGCACAAGCTCCTTTTGGACCAGGCGCTCTACAATCCTGGATGCATCAGACATTTTATCAAGCATTCGATCTTTAAGCAGGTTTACAGTAGATGGTTTTGGATGCTGGCCGCGTAAGATCCTTAATATATTAAATTGCTGTAAAGTGATTTTGTGTTTATTAAGGCGCTGTTTCAGCAAATTTGTGATCCAGCCATACGTATAAATTAGATTTACTATAGCCTTCTGGTGATTATTTTCAAACTTGCTGCTCGCAATCTCTTTTTCAATTTTCATATTTATTGAAGGTTCATTTTCACAAACAGGTGGCTAATCGGTCCGTAAACTATTCATAGATTATTTTTCCTTTGCCTGCAGATCTTTATCCCGGCCATATCTCCAGGGACAGTGCCTGCACACATTTTTACAGCAATATCCCCTTTTCAAATGAAATTTCTCAGTAAACACCATATTTCCATTTGCATCAAGATAATAATCGATATTCTCAATCAGCATGCGTTTAATAATTTGATTGGTATTTGATTTCTAAAATGCTCTCTGAGTTGTTTCCCGTTACCGTGTAGGGTCCAAACTTCCCTTGGGCGAACATGGGCGATCATGGAAAGAATGTCCTTCCAATCGACATGATCGGAGATCATAAGCTGCAAACCGTTATTTACCTGCAATCTTTTCCAGCCGGATGCAAAAACCCGTATTACATTTTTTGCCCGGATATAGCTGTCAAAGGTCAATGGAGGTACGATATACACCAGGTTTTTATCAGGCTCTTTCAGCGCTTTCCTTGTATAAAGTTCATATTTACCTGTCTTATATCCAAAAGTCTCGTAGATTTTATTAAGCGGAAATATTGAATGATGGACGAATACAGAGCGTCCTGGACAATACTCAGTGATCAGACTCGTAAGGCGCTGGGCCTTTCCCAGTGAATAGGATCCAAGCAGCACATTATGCTTAAATGAATTTAATTTTTTGATCTCTTCAACCGGATCCGGATGCTCAACTGTGGGGTCTGCAAAAGTTGTCTCTGTGATAAGTACATCGGCCTCTACAAACTCGAAATCCTCACAGGTTGGGTCATCCTGCAGCTTATAATCACCGGTATAGAGGTAACGAATGCCTTGATATTCCATAAGGACCTGGGCCGAACCTAAAATATGGCCAGCAGGAACAAAGGTGATCTTTACGTCGTTCAAGATAAACGGCACTTTGTAAGAACATACAATAAAATTCTTGCCCGCATTTTTCTGAAAACGATGCTTCATAATCGCCTCAGTGGGAGCAGTAACATATACATTTTCATTACCTCTTGCCGCATGATCTCCATGTGCGTGGGATATTAGGGCATTCATTACAGCTTTCGCTGGATCCAGGTAAAAATCTCCTGTCCGGCAATATAAACCTTGTTCATCAAGGACCAGGAAATCTTCAATGATCATGATCATGCATAAGAAAATGTTGATGAAGAGCCAATACCTGGGGGATTAGCAAGTTTTTCTCATCGTTCAAAATTACGTGATCAGCAAGCTCTTGCTTCCTTTCATCCGTCAATTGCCTCTTCATCCGTAGTCTTACTTCTTTGGACGAAATTCCACCTCTTTCTAAAATCCGCTTGATCCTTAGTGCCTCCGGCGAAACGACAAGAACCGTCTCATCGCACATTTTATGGGACTCGCTCTCAAACAAGAGCGCGGCTTCCTTAATAACATATGGCACCCCGATCTGCTCCGAGACCCAGATATCAAATGCCCTGAACACAGCCGGATGGACAAGGGCATTTAATTTATTCAGTTCGGTTTCATTATTAAAAACGATCGACGACAAATATTTGCTGTTTAGTTGGCCTTTTTTTGAATACGACTGCTCTCCAAAACCGCTTATAATATTCTTTTTCAGTAATACATCTGTATGCATAATTGCTTTCGCCGCATGATCAGCATAAAACACTGGAATTCCCAAAACCTCATAAATTTTGCAAACAGTGGTCTTTCCGCTTCCTATACCCCCGGTTATGCCAATTTTCAACATTATTTGCTAATAATAAAATCAACGTTCTGAGGTTCCAATCTTACTAACCTGCAATAATTTGGAAACCTTGTAAGCTTTACAGGTAACTGTTTATAAGATTTTTCGCTCCAATTTTCAAGATCTACCGTTGCCTCAAAATAATCCCTGTCGATCTTCGAATAATTGCCGAGGGCCGTCATGAACGTAATTTTAACCTTTTCCGGGAGTAGTTTCACATCATGAAAACCACGGTTATTCAGAACTTTTATAGGGATTTCTATACTTTTTTCGGTGAATTCATCCACCGGGATCTTGACCTCAGCAGTTGCAGGATAAATATTGACATTCGCTTTTACAGGCCTCTGCAGGGAAATTTTTGAACTTATATTTCGAGCCACATCCTTCAAGCTCAAAGAATCGGTCTTCCAGAACTTAATCTTTTCAAGATCCTCTTTCGGTCCGGTAATAGTTACATAAGCTGGCGTTAGCTGAACCGAGTCTGATACTCCGTATTGTTTTATAAATTTAATATTACTCAGCAACTTAAGAGGTACTTTTTTAATTGCCCGCGAAGAAAAATCAAAATACAAGGTATCCGGCATTATATAAACGATCTTTTGCGTAGAGCTAAACTGCCGGTTGATATAGCCCAACTGATCAGACAGGTTTATAAATGTTTGTTTATTGAGGTCTTTCAGATCAATGTCTATTGACCGGGGGCTGATCCGCAACCTGGAGAATAAGAGCTGCCATCCGGTACCTTCTATCTGAAGCTTTACAGTATCCGACTGCAGCGAATGAAACGCTTTATTTTGCGGAAAATTGACAAAGCGGACGAGGGTCCGGGCCTGGTAAATATAGCTATTTGAAAGGGCGAAAAACAGCCAGGCCCCAAGGGCTAAGGCCAGACAAATGAAAAACAGAGAAAGACGGCGGCGTTCCGATTGACTGAATTTTATTAGAGGCATATCTGGCGGTTATTTCACAAATTTAGTTAATCGAGTAGGAAGGTAGCAATTATTTTGCTACCTGTCCTCTCACACCACCGTAC